>DATFVJ010000368.1:0-6593 GCA_035260365.1 Streptosporangiaceae bacterium | reverse complement strand
CGGTCATGGCCCGTGAATGCTCGCCGAGCCAGTAGCCAGGCAGGCTGGCCCACTTGTGGGACTTGCGAACACGTTCGTATCTGTCCAGTGCTCGCGCGGTTTGGTGCCCGAAGGGAACGATACGGGCACGCCGCCCTTTGCCCATGACGTACGCCTCGCGTAGCTCGATGTTGACGTGCTCGGTCTCAAGCCCAGCAAGTTCAGCACGGCGTATGCCGGTATCCAGGAACAGCGAGACGATAGCCAGATCGCGGCGGGCCATGAAGTCGCGGCCCTCGCACGCCTTGCGCAGCGCCTTGATTTCCTCGGGACGCAGCACCCGTGTTTCTGGGTCTGGAACAGTGGGAGGCTTCATCTTCGCCATCGGGTTAGGCGTGATCTCTTCCTCTACCTCATCGGCCCACTTGAAGAACTGCTGCACGGCGCGCCAATCGACGCTCACGCCTCCAGGCGTGCGCGTCTCGGCGATCTGCGCGAAGTAGGCACGCAGCTCGTCGCGGCCGATCTCGGTCGCGTCCTTACGACAGCGCTCGGGCAGCCCGTCGAGCAGGCGTCGCGCGGCGTTGCCGTAGGTGGTGACCGTCTGCGTCGACAGGTTCCGGCCACGAAGATCAATTAACCAGGATCTGATCAGGTCATCGAAGGGCACTGCGGGCATCGGGACCTCCAGGACTGCCGTCTACCTAGCTCGACAGTACCTACAGGCACTCGTTCTAGCAACGCAGTGCAGACCGGGAGAACAGCGTTTCCGCTGGTAGCGCCCCGAGCGCGATTCGAACGCGCGGCCTAGTGCTTAGGAGGCACTCGCTCTATCCACTGAGCTATCGGGGCTGGGCGGTGCACAGCCTACCTGGCCGGACTGTAGCCCGCGATGACCCGCGGGTGCTGCCGGGCCACATCCGCAGCCCATCGATCGCTGCGATGGCTACGGCGGCCGCTCCTGCCGCGGGGGTCAGGGCAGTTCGAACGGCAGGCGGACGCCGTCGAGCGCGTGGGGGCAGGGGCAGGTGCGTTCGGCCGAAAGGCCTTCGATGATCTTGAAGAGCAGGTCGCGCAGGCGGTCCAGGTTCGCCGCGAATGTCGCGAACACCTCCTGCTGCGTGACGCCCTCCCCCTCTTCTACCCCGGCGTCAAGGTCGGTGACGAGCGTGAGCGGCGTGTAGCAGAGCGCGAGTTCGCGGGCGAGCACGGCCTCCGGGTGGCCGGTCATGCCGACGAGGGTCCACCCCTGGCCGGCGTACCACTGCGACTCGGCGCGGGTGGAGAAACGCGGTCCTTCGATGACGACGATGGTGCCCGACTCGACGGGCGGCCAACCCGCCGCCCGTGCCACCTCGATGGCGTGCGCGCGGCCGCGCGGGCAGTACGGGTCGGCGAACGGCACGTGCACGGCGCCGCCGGTGTCGTAGAAGGTCTGCGGGCGCCCGCTTGTCCGGTCCACGAGCTGATCGGGAACCGCGAGCGTGCCCGGCCCGTACTTCGGGGTCAGCGAGCCGACCGCGCTCGGCGCGATGATCTGCCGGACGCCGAGCGAGCGCAGCGCCCACAGGTTGGCGCGGTAAGGGATGCGATGCGGGGGAAACTGATGACCGCGGCCGTGCCTGGGCAGGAACGCCACCCGCCGGCCCGTGACCTCGCCGACGACCGCAGCGTCGCTCGGGGGCCCGAACGGTGTCTCGGCCCGCACCTCCTGCGCCTCACCGAGGAACTCGTAGAGCCCGGACCCACCGATGACGCCGATCTCCGCTGAAACGTCCACGGTCGGGGAGGTTATCGCGGGCGCGGGCGGTCAGGCGACCTTCGCCGACGACGACGTGCCGCCCGACGGGCTGCCGCCGGACGAACCACTGCCTGAAGAGCCATTTCCGGACGAGGCACCACTCCCGGACCCGCTACCGGCTGGCGAGCCGTTCCCTGACGCGCCGCCCTTGGCACCCGGCGCCGACGGCTCCCCGGACTTCGAGTCACCAGATGGCTTCGCGGCGGGCTCGGAGCCGTTCGGCTTCTGGGTCGCTCCGACCGGCTCTTTCGCGGCGGCGCGGCTGTCGGTGCGGTAGAAACCCGCGCCCTTGAAGACGATGCCGACGGGTGAGAAGACCTTGCGCAGCCGTCCACCGCACACCTTGCAGACGGTCAGCGGGTCGTCCGTGAATTTCTGCACGACCTCGGACTGATCGCCGCACTCGGTGCACGCGTACTCGTATGTCGGCACGAGCCCTCCCTCCGGCGGCGCCTGGCACTCGCGCCTCCCGACTGCTAAATATACCCTCCGCTCGAGGGCACCGAGTGCCCGCTTGACGCAGGTTAGAGCGGCAGCCTGGCCAGCATGGCGGTGCCGCCGCCCGATCGTGCCACCAGCCGGACCGCCCGGTCGTGCGGCGCCGACGGCACCTCGTCGACGAATTCGGATTCGTACACAAGGGCCACCGTCGGCACTGCCGGGCTCACCCGGGCGAGCGCCCGGTCGTAGCAGCCGCCGCCCTGGCCGAGCCGCATCCCCCGCCTGTCCACGGCGAGGGCCGGAACGATCACCAGCGCCGCGGTGGCGATCGCGTCCAACCCGCGCGGCGGCTCGGTGGGCTCGTCGAGGCCGCGCCAGCCGTCCGCGCGAGGCCGCACCGAGTCCGGGCCCTCATACGACGCCCAGTCCAGATCCCCGTCGTCGCGCAGCACCGGGAGCAGCACGTACGAGCCGCGCTTCCACAGGGCGTACACGAGCCCCCTTGTGTCTGGTTCTGTGCCCACGGAGAGGTAGGCGGCGACCGTGCCCGCCATCTCCGCCTCGGGCAGCGAAAGCACGGCGTCACGCAGCCCGCGCCCGGCCGCGGATCGCTCGCCTGGCGTCAGCGCCGCGCGTGCCGCGCGCAGCCGCGCCCGCAGGGCGGCCTTCTCGAGCGCGACGTCGTTATCCACAGCTCGCGCAATGCTATATCCACATGCCGTTTTCCTTATCCACATCCGGGTACCCGGCCCGCGCGGCCAACCCCGGTGACCCCTTAGGGTTCGAGCATGGCCCAAAACGCAGCCGTGACCAAAGCGGTCGTCCCCGCAGCAGGTCTGGGTACCAGGTTCCTGCCCGCGACCAAGGCGACGCCCAAGGAAATGCTGCCCATCGTCGACAAGCCCGCCATTCAGTATGTCGTCGAGGAGGCGGTGGCGTCCGGCCTGACCGACATGCTGCTCATCACCGGCCGCAGCAAGCGGTCGATCGAGGACCACTTCGACAGAAACTACGAACTCGAGGAAGCGCTTGCCGCCAAGGACGACGCCGACCGCCTGGCGCTTGTCCGCGAATCGAGCCAGCTCGCCACCATGCATTATGTGCGGCAGGGCGACCCGAGGGGCCTCGGCCACGCCGTGCTCTGCGCGGCGCAGCACGTCGGGGACGAACCGTTCGCCGTGCTGCTCGGCGACGACGTGATCGACCCGCGCGACCCGCTGCTCACGCGAATGATCGAGGTACGCAACCGCTACGCCGGCAGCGTCGTCGCGCTCATGGAGGTGGACCCCGAGCAGGTCAGCCAGTACGGCTGCGCGGCGATCAGCCCCACCGCGGAGGATGACGTGGTCACCGTCACCGACCTGGTGGAAAAGCCGGTGCCGGGCGAGGCGCCGAGCCGCTGGATCATCATCGGCAGGTACGTCTGCGATCCGGCGGTCTTCGAGGTGCTGCGGCACACACCGCCCGGCCGGGGCGGCGAGATCCAGCTCACCGACGCGCTCAGGGAACTGGCCCGCGGTGGGGGGACGTCAGGCGGCGCGTCAAGGAACAGCGTCAGCAGGACAAGCGCCGCGGCCAGGAGCGGCGCCGCCGGCACTACCGCGGCAGCCGGCCCGGGCGCCCTGGGCGGCGCACGCCAGGATCGCGGCACGTCCGGCGGCGGTGTGCACGGAGTGCTCTTCAGGGGGCGCAGGTACGACACCGGAAACAAGCTGGATTACCTGCGCACGCTCGTTCAGTTCGCGTGTGAGCGTCCCGACCTCGCCGACGAGTTCGTGCCCTGGCTCCGCAAGTACCTGGCGGGTCAGCCATGAGGTCCGTTGACGAGCACCTGGCCACGATTCTCGCCACCGTCCGCCCGATCGCGCCGATCGACCTCGGCCTGCTCGAAGCCGAGGGCGGCGTCCTGACCGAGGACATCACCGCCGCCCATCCCCTGCCGTCGTTCGACAACTCGGCGATGGACGGTTACGCCCTCCACGCCGACGACGTCGCGGACGCAGGCCCCGGGCATCCCGTCACCCTTCCCGTGGTCGGCGAGGTCGTCGCGGGCGACACCGGAGCCTACGCGGTCACAACGGGCGCAGCCGTTCGGATAACGACCGGTGCGCAGCTGCCCGCGGGTGCCGACACGGTGGTGCCGGTCGAGTGGACCGACGGCGGGGCGACCAAGGTGGAGGTGCGCCGGGCGGCCGAGCCCGGCTACGCGATACGGCGCACCGGCGAAGATGTGCGGGCCGGCGACCAGGTGCTCGCCGCGGGAACGCGCGTCGGGCCAGTGCAGCTCGGGCTGCTCGCCGCGGCAGGGCGCTCCGCCGTGCCGGTCCGGCCGCGGCCCCGGGTCGCCGTGCTTTCCACCGGCAATGAGCTCGCGGAGCCCGGAAGCCCGGTGACACCGGGCCGGATCTGGGAGTCCAACAGCTTCATGCTCGCGGCCGCTGCCCGCCAGGCCGGCAGCATCGCCTACCGGCGCGGCGCCGTCCGCGACGAGCCGCGCGCGCTGATGGCGGCCATCGAGGACCAGCTCATGCGCGCCGACGTGCTTGTCACCAGCGGCGGCGTGAGCATGGGCGGCGAGCACGACGTGGTCAAGGACACGCTCAGCAGGCTCGGCAGCGTGGAGTTCACCAAGGTCGCGATGCAGCCGGGAATGCCGCAGGGCTTCGGCGTGGTGGGAGACGACCGGACGCCGATCTTCACGCTGCCGGGTAACCCGGTCAGCGCCTACGTGTCGTTCCAGCTGTTCGTGCGCCCGGCTCTGCGCGCGCTTCAGGGGATTGATCCCGAACGGCTGCGCACCGTGTCGGCGATGCTGACCGGACCGCTGCGCTCTCCCGAGGGCAGGCGGTCGTTCGCGCGGGCGCGCCTGGAGCGTTCGGTGGTCACCCCGCTGTCCGGGCAGGGTTCTCACCAGCTGGCCACCCTGGCGGCCGCGAACGCGCTCATCATCGTCCCCGAATCCGTCACGGCGCTGGCGATGGGCGATGAGGCGGAGGTCATGTGGCTGCCGTGACCGCGCGGGAGGTGACGCGCCTGCCATGAACAGCGGACGGCTGACCCACGTGGACGAGACCGGTGCGGCGCGCATGGTGGACGTGTCGGCCAAGGACGTCACGGCGCGGACCGCTCGCGCCTCTGGCCGGGTGCGGTTGTCGAGCGCGGCCGTCACGGCCCTGCGCAGCGGCGGCGTGCCCAAGGGCGACGCGCTCGCGGTCGCCAGGATCGCGGGGATCGCCGGATCGAAGCGCACTCCTGACCTCATCCCGCTGTGCCATCCGATCGCGCTGCATGGTGTCACGGTTGACCTCGCGGTCGAGGATTGGGGCGTGTCGATCGTGGTCACCGCGCGGACCGCGGACCGGACCGGCGTCGAGATGGAGGCGCTCACCGCGGTCGGCGTCGCGGCGCTCGCGCTCGTCGACATGGTGAAGGCGATCGACCCGGCAGCGGTGATCTCCGACATCCAGGTGGAAGAGAAGACCGGCGGCGCAACCGGGCCCTGGCAGCGCGGGGACGCGCCGTGAGCGGCCTCGCGAGTGGCCATGAGGGACGCGGGTGAACGGTCACGAGGGCGCCCCGCGCAGCCCCATCAGGGCGCTCGCGGTCACAGTGTCGAATCGGGCCGCCGCCGGGGTGTACGAGGACCGCAGTGGGCCCGTGCTCGTGTCACTGCTGCGGTCGGCCGGCTGCACGGCCGTGGACGGCCCGGTTGTGGTCCCGGATGGCGAGCCGGTCGAGGCGGCACTGCGCGAGGCGATCGCGGAAGGTTACGACGTGGTCGTGACGACGGGTGGCACCGGCCTGAACCCGACCGACCGGACCCCGGAGATGACCAGGCGCGTGCTCGACACCGAGATCCCGGGGATCGCCGACGCGATCCGCGGGTCAGGCGCGGATGCCGTGCCCGCGGCGATCCTGTCCCGCGGGCTGGCCGGGCTCGCGGGGCGGACCCTGGTGGTGAACCTGCCCGGTTCGGCCGGCGGCGTCAGGGACGGGATGGCGGTGCTCGCACGGGTGCTCGCGCACGCGGTGGACCAGGTCCGCGGCGGCGATCATCCGCGGCCGGGGTGATGGCCGGCCGGATTGACGCCTGACCGGCCCGGCCGGCTGATTGATGCCTGGCCGCCGTGCCTGGCCGGCGGTCGGCCTGGTGACACGCCTGGCCGGCCCCAGCCGGCCGGATTGACGCCTGGCCGGCCGGCTGGACGCGCGGAACCACCCAAGGAGTGACGCGGCGGGCGAGGGTTGGCGCATACGCGGCAGCCGTTCGGGATCATTGGTCTGACCGGGGGCAGGCAGGGCGCGGCCAGCAGGCCGGTTGCGGACAATGCGATGGTGTGGCGCCCAGGCCGACTGCCGGGGAATGATTGAG
>DATFVJ010000367.1:0-6695 GCA_035260365.1 Streptosporangiaceae bacterium | reverse complement strand
GCCTGGGGCTGAGGCGCGGTGACCGCGCCGCGGGTATCGTGCGGAACACGGGAACCGATACCGGCGGCAGGGAGCTGACCGTGGCCAATCAGCTGGGAGCCGGGGGCTCCGGCGGATCCGCTTCGCCCGACCGCGCCGAGGTGATGCTGGCCGAGGCGCGTAAGGCGTTCTTCGTCATGGTCGCCTTCATCGCGCTCATCTGGGCCTTGCAGATAGCGAACTGGGCCGACCATTACGGGTTCGACGCCAGCTACGGCATCATCCCGCGCGACGTGCTCAGGCTGCCGGACATCTTCCTCGCACCGTTCCTGCACTTTTCCTGGGGTCACATCGAAGCCAACTCGGGCCCGCTGTTCGTCTTCGGTTTCCTCGCCGCGTACCGGGGCGTGTGGAAGTTCGCGGGTGTGACCGTGCTCGTCATCGTCACCAGCGGCCTGGCGGCCTGGTTTTTCCAGAGCCAGAACACCGTCGGCGTCGGCGCGAGCGGCCTCGTCTTCGGCTACTTCGGGTACGTCCTGGCCCGCGGGCTCATCGACCGCAACCTCATCGATGCTCTCGTCGCGATCGTCATGGGACTGTCGTTCGCGTACCTGCTGACGGTCGCGGTTCCCGGCACGCCGAATGTCAGCTGGCTCGCCCACCTCGGCGGGCTCATCGGCGGCCTGGCCGCGGGCTGGATATTCCGCACCCGCAGGGCCAAGGCCGGGCCGAAGCCGAAGCGCGCGGCCGACGCAGGCGCAGGCAAGGGCGTAGGCACCGGCGGCGGGACCCGGCCGCTGCCCGTCGCCGCGGACAACCCGCGGGCCGACCTGCACAAGGAACTCGGCGAACTCGGGCTGTAGCGAGACCACCCGTAGCGAGACCACCCGTAGCGAGACCACCGGCGCGCGGGCCGACCGGCCCGCGGCAGAACAGGAGACCGGTCCATGTTCCGTCACGTCGTGCTGTTCACCTGGACGCCCGACGCCACCGAGGCGCAGCGGCAGACGGTCGCCGATGAGCTGCGCAAGCTTCCCGGCCTGATCCCCGAACTCCGCGGGTACGCGGTGGGCCCGGACGCCGGGATCACCGAGGGCAACTACGACTTCGCTGTCGTGGCCGACTTCGACGACCCGGCCGGGTACGCCGTCTACCGTGATCACCCCACCCACAGGGCCGTCGCGGACAAGCACATCGCGCCCATCGCCGCCGCGCGCGCCCGGGTCCAGTACGTGACCGGTCCCTGACCCGCCGCGCGAGCCGGAGGTGCTGCCTGCCCGGAGGGCGACCCCCCGGAACCCCCGCTGTACCTGCCGGCGCCACCCTGCGCAGCCGTCATCGGGTATGGCGGGTCAGAAGGCCTCTTCGGGCAGCTCCATCAGGTCGAGGGTGGTCTCCTCGGTGATCTGCCGTTCTGCCGCGAGCCTGGGCAGCACGGTCGCCGCGAAGAACTGCGCGGCGGCGATCTTCCCCGCGTAGAAGGCGCGGTCGTGCACCGTCAGCACCTCGGCGGAGCCGCCGGGCGCCGGATCGCCGGGCCCGTCGAGGCGGGCCAGGGCGATCTCCGCCTGCCGGCCGAGCAGCCATCCGATGATCAGGTCGCCGAGCGCCATCAGCAGGCGGGTGGCGTTGAGGCCCGCGCGGTAGATCTCGGCGGGCCGCTCGGTCGAGCCGGCCAGGAAGCCGCCCATCGCGGTGACCATCGCCTCGACGTCGCCCGCGGCGCGGGCCAGCGCGGCACGCTCGGCCTTCAGCCGCCCGTTGCCCGCTTCACCGGCCGCGAACTCCCTGATCTGGCCGATCAGGTAGCCGAGGGCGTCGCCGTTGTCCCGGACGATCTTCCTGAAGAACAGGTCCATGGCCTGGACCCCGGTGGTGCCCTCGTACAGGCTGTCGATCTTCGCGTCCCTGAGGTACTGCTCGATCGGGTAATCCTGCAGGAAGCCGGAACCGCCGAGCGTCTGCAGGGCCACGCTCAGCAGCTCGTACGACCGCTCCGAGCCGACACCCTTCACGATCGGCAGCAGCAGGTCGTTCACCCGCGCGGCGCGCTCGGCCGGGTCGCCGCCGGGCGCGGCCGCCGTGACCTGCGCGGCATCCTGGAACGTCGCCGTGCAGAGGACCAGGGCGCGCAGGCCCTCCGTGTACGCCTTCTGCAGCATGAGCATGCGGCGCACGTCCGGATGATGGGTGAGCGTGACCCGCGGCGCGGTCTTGTCGGTCATCTGGGTCAGGTCGGCGCCCTGCACCCGGTTGCGCGCGTACTCGAGCGCGTTCAGGTAGCCGGTGGAGAGCGCGGCGATGGACTTGGTCCCGACCATCATCCGGGCGTACTCGATGATCCTGAACATCTGCCTGATGCCGTCGTGCACCCCACCCACCAGGGTGCCGACCGCGGGGTGGCCGGCGCCGAAGGTGAGTTCGCACGTGGTCGAGGCCTTCAGCCCCATCTTGTGCTCGATGTTCGTGGCGTAGACGCCGTTGCGTGCGCCGAGCGAGCCGCCGGTGTTGACCAGGAACTTGGGCACGAGGAACATCGACAGTCCCCTCGTGCCCGGGCCGGCGCCGCCGGGGCGGGCGAGCACGAGATGGAAGATGTTTTCCGTCATGTCGTGCTCGGCGCTGGTGATGAACCGCTTGACGCCCTCGATGTGCCATGTCCCGTCCGGCTGCGCCGCCGCCCTGGTGCGGCCCGCACCCACATCCGAGCCCGCGCCAGGCTCGGTCAGCACCATGGTCGCGCCCCACTTGCGCTCGATCGCGCGTTCCGCGAAACGCTTCTGCTCCTGCGTGCCGAGCTGCCAGAGCACCGCCGCGAACAGCGGGCCGCCCGAGAACATCCACACGGCCGGGTTGGCGCCCAGCACGAGCTCGGCGACCGCCCAGCCGAGCGAGCGCGGTGCACCGGTGCCGCCGAGCTCGGCCGGCAGTTCCAGCCGGAACCACTCGGCGTCCATGAACGTCTGGAACGACCGCCTGATCGCGTCGGGCATCGTGACGCTGCCGGTGGCCGGATCGAAGACGGGCGGGTTGCGGTCGCCTGCCGCGAAGGAATCGGCCAGCGGCCCCGTGGCGAGCCTGTTCACCTCGTCGAGAATGTTCCGCGCGGTCTCCTCGTCCAGCTCGGGAAACGGGTCCGCGCCGAGGATGTCCTGGCGGCGGAACACCTCGAACAGGTTGAACTCGATGTCGCGGAGGTTGCTCCGGTAATGCCCCATGGATGCTCCGGTGTCCTCAGTTACCTACTAGTCAGTAACAAAGCATCATCTTACCCTGTGCAACTGGTGCGGTGGTCGAGGACCGGGTGGCCGAGGACAGGTGCCGGCTCAGCTGCGACCGCGGCTCACGCAAGGATGTTGACCGCGCGCGCGACCACGAGCACCACCAGGGCGAGCGAAACCGCCGACTGCACGAGCATGGTCATCTTGGCCCAGCGGACCAGGGGCATCACATCGGTCGGGCTGAACGCGGTCGCGTTGGTGAACGACAGATAGAGGTAGTCGAGGAACCACGGCTCCCAATCCGGCGGCGCGAGCTGGGGCGAGGCCATCTGCGGGAACATCAGGTCCGGATAGCGCGCGAGCCCCTGGGCCCGGTTCACCGGACCGCCGCGGTCGAACTCCCAGTACCACAGCGCGAAGGCGATCACGTTGGTCAGCCAGATCGCCGCTCCCGAGGTGAGCAGCGGCACCGCGTGCTTGGTGATCCCATTCAGGATCTCCCTGATGAGCAGGACGGCGGAGGCCGCGTTCGCGAACGTGATCAGCAATGTGAGCACGATGCTGGCCACCGCTATGACCTGCGTCCGCCGCTCGATCCGCACCGGGTTGGCGACGATCAGGCCGACCAGCAGGGCCCCCTCGAGCGACGGCAGCAGCCAGATGGGGATGGGGTGCAGCACCAGGCGTCCGGGGAGCACCAGTTGCAGCACGATGGCCACGACGATCGTCAGCGTCACCGGCCAGCGCTTCTCGCCAGGCGTCCGGCGCAGCCACGCGGGTACACGGACGCTTTCCGCGCGGTGCACCGCCGACTGCTCCGCCCGGCGGAGCATTCCTGCCCACGTCCTGGCGCCCCTCGGGACGGATCCGGGCGCCATGGGCATCGCGGCGTCGGCGAGGTCCGCCGGGATGTAGGGGTAGTCCTCCACGTCCGGCGGCTCCGGCGGCTCCGCGTCGCCGCGGTGGCGGCCGGGCGGGTGAGCTGCGCCTGCCCGATCACCGGAGGCCGGGGTGTCCGGCTCGCCGGCCAGGGGATCACGCCCGGGCGGGTCGGCCGCGCCCGGGGTGCCTGGGTCCGTCATCCCCCCATTGTCACCGCCGCCCAGGCGCCGCGCAGCCGACCGCGGAGTTGTCGGCCAGGCGCTATGGGTGCAGCGTGAGGCCCTTGAAAACCTTGTCGACCACGTTGCGGGGCCCGTGTACGGCGAGGCCGGCCAGGCCACACCGCTCGAACGAGACGAGCGCCTCGCCGCGGCGGTCGCCGGGCTGGTCCGCCGGGCCGCCGCGCCACCGCCTGATCGCGGCGGCCGGAGACGTCCACCCACCACGGGATCGTTCTAGAGTGTCCGCATCGGGGTTGGGCACTCGCCAGCGCGATCGAGGTGGATCATGGCGCTCGGACTGACCGCAGAACACCAGGCGCTGGCCGGAGCCGTCCGTGGCTGGGCCGAGCGGCGCTGCCCGGCCGAGGTCGTCCGGGCCGCCGCCGACGGCGCCGACAGCGGCGCCGCAACCTACCGCGCGTCGCTGGCGCCGGGCCTGGCCGGTCAAGGGGTGCTCGGCCTGCACATTGCGGAGGAGCACGGAGGCCAGGGTTTCGGCCTGCCCGAGCTCACCGTCGCGCTGGAGGAGCTTGGCCGCGCCCTGGTCCCCGGCGCCTTCCTGCCCACCGTCTTCGCCAGCGCGGTGCTCAGCGCCGCGGACGCGCCCGGCAAGCTGCTGGCCGGCCTGGCCGACGGGTCGCGCACGGGCGCGGTCGCGCTCGCCGCCGGGCTCACCGGCCGCGCGAACGGGCACGGCGGCCTGGTCATCGACGGCCGGTGCAGGCCCGTGCTCGGCGCCTCAATGGCTGACCTGCTGATCCTTCCGGTGCGGACCGAGGCCGGCGAGCTGTGGGCGGCCGCCGACACCACCACGTTCGACATCAGCGAGCTTGACAGCCTCGACCTGACCCGGCCGGTGGCCAGGGTCGCCGCGTCCGGCGTCAGCCTGCCCGCCGGCCGGGTCCTCACCGGCATCGACCGGGCCGCCGTGGCCAGCCTCGCGGCCAGCCTGTTCGGCGCCGAGGCGTGCGGCATCACGGACTGGTCCGTGCACACCGCCGCGGAATACGCCACGGAGCGCCGGCAGTTCGGGCGGCCGATCGGCCAGTTCCAGGGGGTCAAGCACCGGTGCGCGAGGATGCTCGCCGCGGCGGAGCAGGCCGCGGCAGCCGTTTGGGATGCTGCCCGTGCGCACGACGACGATGGCGCCACCGCCGCGCAGCGGGAGCTTGCCGCGGCCGTCGCGGGGGTCATCGCGCTCGACGCGGCCGTGTCGTGCGCGCACGACGCCATCCAGGTGCTCGGCGGGATCGGCTACACCTGGGACCACCAGGCACATCTGTACTACCGGCGCGCGCTTTCGCTGCGGGCGCTGCTCGGGCCCTCGGGCTGGTGGGCGGAGCGCGCCGCCGAACTCGCGGCTGGCGGCACCAGGCGGACCCTGGTGGTGGACCTGGCGGAGGAGGCGCCGCAGGCGCGCGGCCAGATCCGCGCGGAACTGCGCGCTATCGCCGCGCTCGACCGCGCGGAACACCCGCGGCGGCTGGCGTCGGGCGGCTGGGTGATGCCTCATCTGCCCCGTCCGTGGGGGCGCGGCGCCGGGCCCGCCGAACAGGTGATCGTCGCGCAGGAGATGAAGGCGGCGGGACTCCGCCAACCGCAGCTCGCCATCGGCGCCTGGGTGGTACCCGCGCTCGTCCAGTACGGCACGCCGCGACAGCAGGAGCGTTTCCTGCCGGGGACCCTGCGCGGTGAGCTCGTCTGGTGCCAGCTGTTCAGCGAGCCAGACGCCGGCTCGGACCTGGCCGGGCTGACCACCAGGGCCGAACCTGCCGAAGGTGGCTGGCGGATCACCGGCCAGAAGATCTGGACATCGCTGGCCAGGGAGGCAGACTGGGCCATCTGCATCGCGCGGACCGATCAGGCCGCGCCCAAGCACGACGGCATCAGCTATTTCCTCGTTGACATGGCGTCACCGGGCGTGGAGGTCCGCCCGCTGCGCGAGATGACCGGCGACGCCATCTTCAACCAGGTCTTCCTCGACGGCGTGTTCGTGCCCGCCGACCGCGTGGTCGGTGCGGTCAACGAGGGCTGGCAGGTCGCCAGGACGACCCTGGCCAACGAGCGGGTGGCACTGTCCTCGAGCTGGGGATACGGATCGGGAGTCACCGAACTGCTCGCCCTCGCGGCCGCGCGGGGCGGCGCGGACGGAGCTGACCCGCGGCAGATTGGCCGCTTCGTCTGCGAAGGCCACGCGCTTGATCTGCTTGGCCTGCGCGTCACGCTCAAGCAGCTGTCCGGCACGGATCCGGGCGCCACGTCAAGCGTCCGCAAGGTGCTCGGCATGCAGCACGCGCAGCGGATCGCCGACTTCTGCCTGGCCGCACTCGGGCCGGAGGGCGCACTCGGCGCCAGCCAGCCAGACGCGGTGTGGCGGCCGGACGGCACACCG
>DATFVJ010000366.1:0-5902 GCA_035260365.1 Streptosporangiaceae bacterium | reverse complement strand
CACGGACAAGGCGCGGGGGCACCGCACGCCACGGACAAGGCGCGGGGGCACCGCACCCACGGGCCGGAGTTCGCTGTCCATGCCACGCGCGGGCCGCGGCAGCCGTTCGGGATCCAGGGCGTGTCCCGCAAATCTTTGGCGGCGCGGATCGGCGCCCAGACGACGACCGGCGGCATTGTCGTCGTCGCCGGTAGGAACCACTATCGGCTCCTCGAAGACAGGCACCGCCTTGCCGGACCGCCGCCTGGATCACCGCCCGCATCCACCAAGATCTCCGGGACACGCCCTAGCCCGTGCCACCGGCCTTGGGCGTGTCGCCGGCCCGGCGCCGGGTGATCTTCGAACCGAGCCAGACAAGCGGGTCGTACTTGCGGCCCACGACGCGCTCCTTCAGCGGGATCAGCGCGTTGTCGGTGATCTTGATGTGCTCGGGGCAGACCTCGGTGCAGCACTTGGTGATGTTGCAGTAACCGAGCCCGAAGTCGTCCTGTGCGCTGTCCCTGCGGTCGGCGACGTCCAGGGGATGCATGTCGAGTTCGGCGATGCGCATGAGGAACCGCGGCCCGGCGAACGCGCTCTGGTTCTCCTCGTGATCCCTGATGACGTGGCACACGTTCTGGCACAGGAAACACTCGATGCACTTGCGAAACTCCTGCGAGCGCTGCACGTCGACCTGCGCCATCCGGAAGTCACCCGGCTGCAGCGAGCGATCCGGTGTGAACGACGGGATCTCCCGTGCCTTCGCGTAGTTGAACGACACGTCGGTGACCAGGTCGCGAATCACGGGGAACGTGCGCATCGGGGTCACCGTGACGGTCTCGTCCTCGGCGAAGATGTTCATCCGGGTCATGCAGGCGAGCCGCGGCCGGCCGTTGATCTCCATCGAGCACGAGCCGCACTTGCCGGCCTTACAGTTCCACCGGACCGCGAGGTCGGGTGTCTGCGTGGCCTGCAGCCGGTGCAGCACGTCGAGCACGACCTCGCCCTCGTTGACCTCTACCTGGTAGTCGGCGAGCTCACCCTGCCCGGCGTCGCCGCGCCACACCTGCAACTGCGCCTTGTAGGTCATCGCCCCTTCTCCTGCGCCGTGGTGGCGGGCTCGGCCGCGCCGGTGGCGGCAAGCTCCTCGGCGGTCATGTACTTCTTCAGTTCCTCGCGGTCGAAGAGCTCGAGCAGGTCGGCACGCATCGGTTCGAGCGGCTGGCGTTTCAGCGTCACCCGGTCGCCGTCCAGCGAGCAGATCACGTTGACCTTGCGCCATTCCGGCGACATCTCGGGGAAGTCGCCCCTGGTGTGACCGCCGCGGCTCTCCTCGCGCTCGAGCGCCGCGCGCGCGACGCATTCGGACACGAGCAGCATGTTCCGCAGGTCGAGCGCGAGGTGCCAGCCGGGGTTGTAGGCCCGCCCGCCGGACGCGGTGACCGCCGCGGCCCGTTCGCGGAACTTCTCGAGCTGGCCGAGCGCGCTTTCTATCTCCTCGGCCCGCCGGATGATGCCGACGAGGTCGTTCATGGTCTGCTGCAGTTCGGCGTGCAGCGTGTAGGGGTTTTCCCCGGGGCCGGCGCCGTCCCGGTCGAGCGGCGCGAGCGCTTCCGTCTCGGCCGCGGCGAGGTCCGCGCCGGCCGCGGCCGGCCGCGAGGTCAGCGCGCCCACGTACCGCGCGGCGTGCAGGCCCGCGCGCTGCCCGAATACGAGCAGGTCCGACAGCGAGTTGCCGCCCAGGCGGTTGGAGCCGTGCATGCCGCCTGACACCTCGCCGATCGCGAAAAGGCCGGGCGCGAGCGCCGCCTCGCTGTCCGGGTCCACTTCCACACCGCCCATCACGTAGTGACAGGTCGGCCCGACCTCCATCGGTTCCTTGGTGATGTCGACGTCGGCGAGTTCCATGAACTGGTGGTGCATCGAGGGCAGCCGCCGCAGTATCTCTTCGGCGGGCAGCCGGGTCGACACGTCCAGGTAGACGCCGCCGTGCTCGGTGCCGCGACCGGCCTTGACCTCCGAGTTGATCGCCCTGGCCACCTCGTCGCGCGGCAGCAGTTCCGGCGGCCGGCGGTTGTGGTCGGGGTCGGCGTACCAGCGGTCCGCTTCCTCCTCGGTGTCCGCGTACTGCGCGCGGAAGACGTCGGGCACGAAGTCGAACATGAACCGCTTGCCCTCGGCGTTGCGCAGCACGCCGCCGTCGCCGCGCACCGACTCGGTGACGAGCAGTCCCTTGACCGAGAGCGGCCAGACCATCCCGGTGGGGTGGAACTGCACGAACTCCATGTTCACCAGCGTCGCCCCGGCCAGCAGCGCGAGCGCGTGCCCGTCCCCGGTGTACTCCCACGAGTTGGAGGTGACCTTGAACGACTTCCCGATGCCGCCGGTCGCGAGCACCACGGCCGGGGCGTCGAAAACCAGGAACCTGCCGGTGTCCCGCGCGTACCCGAACGCGCCCGCGATCGCGTCACCCTCTTTGAGGAGCCTGGTGATGGTGGTCTCGGCGAAGATCTTGATCCGTGCCTCGGGGTCGCCGAGCGCCGCGGCGTCCTCCTGCTGCAGCGCGACCACCTTCTGCTGCAGCGTGCGGATCAGTTCGAGGCCGGTCCGGTCGCCGACGTGGGCGAGCCGCGGGTACTCGTGCCCGCCGAAGTTCCGCTGGCTGATCTTCCCGTCCTTGGTCCGGTCGAACAGCGCGCCCCAGGCCTCGAGCTCCCAGATGCGGTCCGGCGCTTCCTTCGCGTGCAGTTCGGCCATCCGCCAGCTGTTCAGGAACTTGCCGCCGCGCATCGTGTCGCGGAAGTGCACCTGCCAGCTGTCGTGGGGGTTCACGTTGCCCATCGCCGCTGCGGCGCCGCCCTCGGCCATCACCGTGTGCGCCTTGCCGAACAGCGACTTGGAGATGATCGCGGTCTTCTTGCCCTGCAGCCGCGCCTCGATGGCGGCGCGCAGTCCCGAACCGCCCGCTCCGACCACCACCACGTCGTAGGAATGGCGCTCGATCTCAGTCATCTCTGCTGGTCACCTCAATTGAAGAACCGCAGGTCGGAGATTGCGCCGCTGGCCACGAGCAAAATGTAGAGATCGGTCAGCATCAGCGTGCCGAGTGTGATCCACGCAAGCTGCATGTGCCTGGCGTTGATCTTCGAGACCTGCGTCCATATCCAGTATCGGACCGGGTGGTTGGAGAAGTGCTTGAGCCGGCCGCCGGTGATGTGCCGGCACGAGTGGCACGACAGCGTGTACGCCCATAGCAAGACGACGTTGACCACGATGACGAGCGTGCCAAGGCCGAATCCGACCCCGCCGGTCTTGCCGTGGAAGGCCTGGACCGCGTCGTAGGTGTTGAGCACCGAGATGAGCACTACCAGGTAGAAGAAGTACCTGTGCAGGTTCTGCAGGATAAGCGGGAACCTGGTCTCCCCGGTGTAGCGCGCGTGTGGCTCGCGCACGGCGCACGCGGGCGGTGCCTGCCAGAACGCCCGGTAGTAGGCACGCCGGTAGTAGTAGCAGCTCAGCCGGAAGCCGAGCACGAACGGCAGCGACACGATCGCGTAGGGCACGATCGAGGGCACCTTGGGGAACCAGGTGCCCAGGCTGCTCGACCCGGGGGCGCACGCGCCGCTGACGCACGGCGAGTAGAACGGCGTCAGATAGTGGTACTGCGGCACCCAGTACCACCGGCCGAGGAAGACGTGCACGGTCGCGTAGAGCACCCAGATCGTGAGCGCGGTGGCGGTGACCGCGGGCGCACGCCACCAGGGGTCGGTCCGCAGGGTCCGGGCGGGGATCTTCGCCCGGGTTCGCTGCGGCACCATCGTCGTCTGCGTCATTGCCGACGCCTCCGTTGCTCGCGTGGGTCATCGTGCGCCGCGCAGGGTCCCCGTGCCCGGTCATGCGCTGCTGACGAACCCTATTGCAGTCCATCTCAGCATGCGGCACAGGGTGCCGTTTGCGCGCTGTGACTCTCGCTACATATGAGCACCAGCCAGATACCTAACGGCTGCCGCGGATGCGCCGCCAGGCGCAGCGGGGGGTTCCGGGGGGTCGCCCCCCGGGCCAATACGGGCCTAACGGCTGCCGCGAGCCGTCACGCCACCGATCGCGCGCCCGCCCGGCGCGTGGCTGGGAACCCAGGGCGGGGCGCTTGGCCGATCATGCAAAGCCATCATGGGTGGGGGTCCGGTTCGATGGCACTCAGCTTCAGGGAGCGGCGCAGGAAGTCGACCTGGAGCAACAGCAGGTTCTCCGTCACCTCTTCCTGCGCCGCCATGTGCGTGCTTCCGGACAGCGGCAGGACGTTGTGCGGCCGTCCGGCGGCCAGCAGCGCCGAGGAGAGCCTGAGCGTGTGCGCGACCACGACGTTGTCGTCGGCGAGGCCGTGGATCAGCAGCAGCGGCCGGGCCAGCCGCGGCGCGTCGGGCAGCAGCGAGCAGCGCTCGTACGCCTCCTTGTCCTCGTCCGGGTGGCCGAGGTAGCGCTCGGTGTAGTGCGTGTCGTACAGCCGCGGGTCGGTCACCGGGGCGCCGGCCACCGCGGCGTGGAAGACGTCGGGGCGGCGCAGCACCGCCATCGCGGCGACGTAGCCGCCGAAGGACCAGCCGCGGATCCCCACCCGGCGCAGGTCCAGGTCGCCGTAACGTTCCGCGGCGGCGTGCAGCGCCTCGACCTGGTCGTCGAGTACGGGGCCCGCGAAGTCGCCGCGGATCGCGCGCTCCCACTGCGGGCCGCGTCCCGGGGTGCCCCGGCCGTCCGCGATCACGACGGCGAAGCCCTGGTCGGCCAGCCACTGCGACACCAGGTACGCGCCCGTGGCGGCGAGCACCTCCTGGTGGTGTGGACCGCCGTAGGGGGCGAGCAGGATGGGCAGCTTGGCCGAGCCGGGCTCGTGCCACGACGGCAGGAGGACCGCGGTCCTGATCCCGCGCGGACCCGCGGCGAAGATCTCCGCCCGCGGAATCCCGCGTTCTGTCGCCAGGTTCGGCCGCTCCGGCAGCGATTTGATCATGGCGTAGGCACCGGCGTGGCTCTCGCGGAACACCTCCACCCGATCGATGAATCTGGTCAGCACCTGCGAGGTGATCACGGTCGTGCCGCCGGCCCTGCGGCCGGAGTACACGCCGGGCTCCAGGTCGATGTGGCGCGCGCCGCCGGGCCCATACGTCCAAAGCTCGATCTCGGTCGGCTCCCTCGACCCGGCGAACAGCACGGTATCGCCGTCCACGTCGATTACCCGGCGCACCTGGAGGTCGGCCGGGGTGACCGGCGGGGCGCTGGCCAGCGCGGCGGGCGGCGCGACGAACAGCCGGTGCGCCCCGCCGTCGTTTGCCGTCCACACCAGGTCGCCGCTGGCGGTCCAGGCCGGCACGCCGGGCACGGTCTCCACCCAGGCCTCGTCGCTCGCGGCGTGCACGAGCTCGCACCTGCCCGTCGTGGGGTCGGCGCGCAGGATGCGGAGCTGGCGCTGGCTGCGGTCCTGCACGACGAACAGCGGTCCGGCCCGCCCGGCGTTGTTCCAGACCACGGTCACCAGGTACGGGTAGGCGAGCTGATCCCAGTCGACCGGCGTGTGGGTGCCGTCCGGACCGGCCAGGACGAGCGTGACCTCCGCGTTGGCGGTGCCGGCCGCCGGATAGCCCACCTGGGTGGGGGGCCGGCCCGGGTTGGCGGGGTCGGCGATGTACCACCGCTGCACCGGGCTCTCGTCGACCCGGGCGGCCAGGATGGCCGAGCCGTCGGGCGCCCACCAGTAGCCGCGCAGGCGGCCCATCTCCTCTGCCGCGATGAACTCGGGCAGCCCGTAGGTGATCTTGTCGTGCTCCGGTTCCGCGAGCACACGGTCCCCGCCCGCCGCCCGGTCCGCCGCCCGGTCCGCCGCCCGGTCCGCCGCCCGGTCCGCCGCCTAGCCAGCCGCGGCGGGTGC
>DATFVJ010000365.1:0-2415 GCA_035260365.1 Streptosporangiaceae bacterium | reverse complement strand
GCGGCGCCCCGCCAGGGGCGCCGCCGCACAAATGCACGTCACGCCAGGTTACCAAGCGTGCACCTTCAATGTGCCGGTCAGGCCGCCGAATGAGGACAAGCTCGCCCATTACTGGGCAGGCTCGCCATGTCGGCGTTTCCTGACTCGGCTCGCCTCCCGCGGCTGGTCGCGCGTGGGTGCCTGGCTGCCGTGCCCGGACATCCGTAGGTCCGTAGCTCCTTTCTACGACGAATTGGCGTGCTTGGAAACCCCTCCGCGTGTCCAATTCGTGATCTCGATTGATTGACCCGTTCTCATGCTCCGGCCGGCGCTGCGTGACGTGCCGGCCCCGGCCGGCCCGCGGGCGGCGCCGAACCGCGGCGCACGGCCCGATCCCGCCCTGCTGTCTTGTGTGACTCGAGTAGCGCGAGCGCCTCCGGGTACAGGTACGGCACGACGAGCCTTTCGAGGTTCGCCGCGACGATCTCGCGGACCTGGTCGGCGGGCCAGCCGCGGCACAGCGCTGAAACATACGCACGGATGCGCTCCAGCTGACCGTGGCCCGCGCCGGCGAAAAGGAAGATCAACTGTGCGAAAAACGCTTCTGAGCACGTCACTTCGGCTGATCAGACCGCTACGGTAGAATGGGACACCGAAGGCCAGGGTGCTGGATCTCGCGATGATCGTCTTATCCAAATCAAAAAAAGCAACCCGGCTGTACTCTCCCGCTCGACGGAACTGTCCACGATCAGGCAGCATATGGTGTAACGCGTAGAACTGACGGCAACACCGAAGGCAACGGACCTCTCTTGGAAACGGGCCGGCTCTACCCCCCCGGAGCCGGACCGTAAGGCGACCCCCGCTCTCCCCCCCGGCGGGGGTCGCCACATGTCCGGGGTCATCCAGGCGCCCGGTCAGGGCATCTGGCTGGGGTTTCCCGAATTCGCCCGATAAGGAAGGCCGGCTTCGGCACGTCACGGCAGGCCGTGTGCGTAACCGCCAGCACGATCACCGTCACGTTCTGGCAGTAAGCTGTTACTTTCAGGTAAGTAAGATGTCGAGCAGGGCGAGCGCGCCCGGCTTGCTCAGCGGCTGGTTGCCGTTGCCGCACTTGGGTGACTGGACGCACGACGGGCAGCCGTCGGCGCACTCGCAGCTGGCGATGGCCGACCGCGTCGCGCTCAGCCAGGCGGCCGCGGTGCCGTACGCTCGCTCCGCGAATCCCGCGCCGCCTTCGTGCCCGTCGTACACGAACACGGTCAGCTGCCCGGTCGCGGGGTGCAGATCGGCCGACACCCCGCCGATGTCCCACCGGTCACAGCCGGCGAAGAGCGGCAGCAGGCCGATGGCGGCGTGCTCCGCGGCGTGCGCCGCGCCGGCGAGGTCCACCCCGAGGACCTCGAGCCTGGCCCGCTGCGCCGGGGATATCGTCCACCACACGGCGCGGGTCCGCAGGCACCGTGGCGGCAGGCTCAGGCGCTCCTCGCCGAGCACCTCACCGGTGTCCGTGCGCCGCCGCAGGTACGACACGGCCTGACGGGTCACGTCCACCTCACCGAAGTGCAGGCTCGCCTCACCCCAGCAATCCGTCCGTGGCGGCGCCACGATCTCGATCTCGGTCAGCTCGCGGGCGGTCGTCGTGTAGCCGGGATCGCCGGCCCGCACCAGCGCGACCCCGTCCGCCAGGTCGAGCGCGGTGACCAGGAACGTCTCGCCCTGGTGGAGGTAGATGGCGCCGGTATGGACGATGGTGTGCGCGGACGGCCCGTCGACCGTGCCGAGCAACCGCCCGGTTTCCTCCTCGACCACCTGCACCCCGAGCCCGCCCGAGCCCCTGATGTTCGCGGTGACCGTGCGTCCGCGCCTGGTCCAGAACCAGCCCGTATCGCGGCGGCGCAGCAGCTTTCTGTCCGCAAGGCCCGCCACCACGCCGGCCGCGGCCGGGCCGAACAGCTCCAGGTCGGCGTCGGTGAGGGGCAGTTCCGCGGCGGCGGCGCACAGGTGCGGGGCCAGGACGTAAGGATTGTCCGGGTCGATCACCGTCGCCTCGACCGGGTTGCCGAAGACCGCCTCCGGATGATGTACCAGGTAGGTGTCGAGCGGGTCGTCCCGCGCGACAAGCACGGCCACCGCCGCGCCGCCCGCCCGGCCCGCCCGCCCGGCCTGCTGCCACAGTGAGGCCCGCGTGCCCGGCCAGCCCGCCAGGATCACGGCGTCGAGCCCGCAGATATCGACGCCGAGCTCGAGGGCGTTGGTGGTGGCCAGGCCGCTGACCGCGCCGGTGCGCAGCGCGTGCTCGACCGCGCGCCTGTCCTCGGGCAGGTACCCGGCGCGGTAGGCGGCGACCTGCCCGCTGAGGTCACCCGCGCCCGCCTCGGCCAGGGCCCGCCTGGCCGAGAGCGCGATCGTTTCGGCGGAGCGGCGCGACCGCACGAA
>DATFVJ010000364.1:0-2578 GCA_035260365.1 Streptosporangiaceae bacterium | reverse complement strand
CGACCCCGCCGGAAAGCCCGGTGGCCTGCAGCGCGCCGTACGCCGCCGCCTGCGCCTTCGCAGTGATCGTGGTGACCACCTGCGCACCCTGCGGCTTCTTCCCGGTGATCATGTTCACGAAGTTGCGTACGAGCAGCTTCGGGTCGTTGCCGGACAGCAGCTTGTCCTCGGCGAGCTCGAGCCCGGTCGACCCGAAGATGGAGTCGTAGCCGGTGACCGGTGCGTACAGCGGGCCGTGCGGGTACACGCGCTGGTACTTGTAGATCGCGTTGCTGGTGGCGACCGACTTGGCCATGACCGTGCCGTCGGCCGCCACGATCTGGCCGCGCTGCTGCTTGAACTGCTGCTCGAACGCGCGCACGTTCGACGGCTTGCTCGTCAGGCTGTCGGCCTGGAACGCTTGCAGGTAGTTGACGTTCACCAGGAGCACGGCGAACATCAGCAGGCTGGCGATGGCGATGCGGCGCAGCGCCCGGTTCACGCGATCCTCACCTGAACCCTCACCTCATCCTCACCACCTGCGTCATGCCCTCTTCCTGGATCGGCTGTGGCGCGGGCCGGCGTGCGGTATCGCTGATCCGCATCAGGATCGCGATCAGCATCCAGCTCGCGACCAGCGACGAGCCACCCTGCGAGAGGAAAGGCGTGGTGATCCCGGTGAGCGGGATGAGCCGGGTGACCCCGCCGACGATCACGAACACCTGCAGGCCGAGCACGAAGGAAAGGCCGCCGGCGAGCAGCTTAGAGAACGGGTCACGCACGGTGAGCGCCGCGCGCAGCCCGCGCTGCACGATCAGCCCGTAGACGAGCAGGATCGCCATCAGCCCGGTGAGGCCGAGTTCCTCGCCGAACGAGGAGACGATGAAGTCGCTCTGCGCGAGCGGCGTCAGGTACGGCTGCCCCTGGCCCCAGCCCCGGCCCACGACGCCGCCCGAGCCCATCCCGTAGACGCCCTGAGCGAGCTGGTAGGAGGGCGCGCAGTTGGACTGGGTCGCGGGATCGCAGTTGATGTTCGCGGGCGCGAACGTGTGCAGCCAGATGTCGAAGCGCGCGCCCACGTGGCTGAAAAGCGTCGCGGTCACCAGCACGCCGAACAGGAACAGAACCAGGCCGATGAGCAGCCACGAGGTGCGCTGGGTGGCGATGTAGAGCATGGCCACGAACAGGCCGAAGAACATCGCCGACGTGCCGATGTCCGACTCGAACACCAAGATCATCAGACTGGCGCCCCAGGCCACGAGCACGGGCCCGAGGTCACGCGCGCGGGGCAGGTCGATGCCGAGAACCCGCTGGCCGGCCAGCGCGAGCACGTCACGCTTGACCACCAGGTAGCCGGCGAAGAAGACGGCGAGCAGCAGTTTGGCGAACTCACCGGGCTGGATGGAAAAGCCGCCGAGCAGGATCCACACCTTCGCGCCGTTCACCGCGCTGATCGAGCTCGGCAGCAGCGCGGGGAGGGCCAGCATGATCAGCCCGACGATGCCCAGGGTATAGGTGTAGCGCTGCAGAACCCTGGCCTCGCGGACGAGGACGAGCACGACGGCGAACGCCGCGATGCCAAGCGCGCTCCACAGGAGCTGGGTGGTGGTGGCCGACGCCGCCATCGTGTTGCCTGATATCAGGTGAGCCTGGCTGGCCAGCTGGAGGCGGTGGATCATCACCAGGCCGAGACCGTTCAGTATCGCGGCCAGCGGCAGCAGCAGCGGGTCACCCCACGGCGCGAACCTGCGCACCGCCAGGTGCGCGCCGACGAGCAGGACGGCGAAGATGAGCCCGTAGCCGAACGCCCCCGACGGCAGCTTGCCGTTGACACCGAAGCCGACGTTGGCATAGGCGAAAAACGTGATGAGCACGGCGAACACGAGCATCGTCAACTCGGTGCGGCGGCGCTTGCGCGGCATCGCCGCGGGCGCCAGGCCGCCCGGCGCCTGCGCGGCGGTGGCGCTCACGGCGTCGCTCCGGCGGCCGCGCTCACGGCGTCGCTCCGGCGGTGGGTGGGCCCGTCGTCGCGGTTCCCGTGGTCGCGTTCGTACCGGGTGCGGCGGCGGGCGGGCAGTCGGGCGGCACCGTGGGCCGCGGCGGCTTCGGCTTCGCCGGGTGGCCCTTGACCGGCTTGGGCCAGTGGGCCGTCTGGGTCACCCACGTGGCGAGGTTCCGCTGCGCGGTCTGGCAGCTCCGCACCTCGTTGCCGACCCTGGCCACGATGCCCTGGGCGTCCGTGAGGCCGGCCGCGGGGATCACGGCCGCGATGCGGGTGCGGTCGACCTGCGGGACCGCGGCGAGCGGTATGCCCGTGCGCTGGTAGACCGACGACAGGCTCAGGCCGGCGACGTTCTGGTTGACACCGCGGAAGATGACGACCTGGCCGTGGTCCGCCGCCACGTAGTACTGGCTCTGCGTGTACCTCCAGGCGGCGAAGCCGCCGCCAAGGATGACGGCGAACAGCACGACCAGGATGGTCGTGACGATGGGCCAGCGCCGCCGTGTGCGCAGGCCGGCGCCGTCCGGTTCGTCTCCTCCCGCCGCGGCGGGCCCGCCGCCGTGGCCGTTGGTGGAGTGCATCGTGTCCACGCCGACG
>DATFVJ010000363.1:0-8054 GCA_035260365.1 Streptosporangiaceae bacterium | reverse complement strand
CGCCGGCCGGCGTCATCATGGGCCGCATCGTGTGATGATCAGTACCCGTGGACGCATCGGCCGACGCACCGGACCAAGACCGCCCCCAGGCCGCCGGCCTTACCCGGCGGTCCATGGCGCCCGACCCGGTCACCCAGTTCTCCCGATGGCTCTCCGACGCGGTGGCGGCTGGCCTGCCCGAGCCGACCGCGATGGTGCTCGCCACGGCGTCGCCTGACGGTGCGCCACGTGCGCGCACCGTGCTGCTCAAAGGCTACGACTCAGGCGGCTTCGTCTTCTACACCAACAAGACCTCGCGCAAGGGCCTCGACCTCAGCGCCAACCCACGGGCCTGCCTGCTGTTCCCCTGGCACGCCATGCACCGCCAGGTCATCGTCGAGGGTGACGTCGCCGAGGTCTCCCCGCAGCAGAGCGAACGCTACTTCCACTCCAGGCCGCACGGCTCACAGCTCGGTGCGTGGGCGAGCAGGCAGTCGAGCGTGCTCGCGTCGCGCACGGAACTCGACGATCGCTACGCGCGCCTGCAGGCGCGATGGCCACCGGGCACCGAGGTGCCGATGCCGCCGTTCTGGGGCGGCTTTCTGGTGATCCCGGCCCAGGTCGAGTTCTGGCAGGGCCGCGTCGACCGGCTGCACGACAGGCTGCGTTACCGGCGCGCGGGCGGCGGCTGGGTGATCGAGCGGCTCTCCCCCTGACCGGCTCTCCCCTTGACCGGCTCTCCCCTTTGACCGGCTGACGGGGCAATGTGCCTGCACGCGGCAGCCGTTCGGGGCCTGGGGTGGCGTTAGCATCTGTGGGAGAGGAGACAAGTTGACCGCCCACGGGCTCATCGACACGACCGAGATGTACCTCCGCACGATTTTCGAGCTTGAAGAGGAGGGCATCGTGCCGTTGCGCGCCCGCATCGCGGAGCGGCTGTCGCAGCGGGGCCCGACCGTGAGCGAGACCGTGGCACGAATGGAACGGGACGGCCTGCTGCGCGTGGCAGGTGACCGGCAGCTTTCCCTGACCGAGACCGGGCGGTCGCTCGCCACCCAGGTCATGCGCAAGCACCGGCTGGCGGAATGCCTGCTGCTCGACGTCATCGGCCTGCCGTGGGAGGAAGTGCACATCGAGGCGTGCCGGTGGGAACACGTCATGTCCGATGCCGTCGAACGCCGCATGATCGAGCTGCTCGATTACCCGGTCAGGTGCCCGCACGGAAATATCATTCCCGGGCTCGACGAACTGGGCCTCCCACCGGAGGCCAAGGCGCGGGTGCTCGCCGCTGAACAGGAACGGGTCCAGGCCATGATCGACGTCGCGTCGGTGCGGGCCGAACCGGTTATTGTCCGGCGGATCAGCGAACAAGTCCAAAGTGATGCCGGTCTCATGCTTAAACTCAAGCGAGTTGGGATACAACCCGGACGCGAGGTAGTGCTTGCGAGCAGCGACGGTGGTGTGCGGGTGACGTGCGGGGAGGCGGCTGAGCGCCGGACGACTGACCTGCCGCGCGATATTGCCGCCCACGTGTTCGTCGCGAGGCTGTGAGCTGTGGAGCCGGGGAGGAACGACGATAGATTTCTCGTTACCAATGAAATTGGGGAGGCGGGAGTGACGGCCGGGGCCCCCCGCCGCCGCAATGGCGAGGTGACGCGGCGATGAAACGGTGGGGTGACGGCGCATTCGACGCGTACCTGCCGGCGGAGATCGTGCTGCAGCAGGTCGATACGGCGGTGATCGCGACCGATCGGGCCAGCAATCTGCGCTATGCGAACGCCTATGCCGCAAAGCTGTTCGGTTTTCCCCCGGATTTTCATCATCTAATCGGGCATTCCATCCTCCAGATGGGCTTCGAGAAAGCCGATCTTGTCAAGGCGACGGAACTAGCCAAACAGGTACTTCGCGGCCTTGTCTGGGAGGGCACCTTCGTCAACGTGCGGCAGGATGGCTCGCGGGTCTTCGTGCGCGCGCAGGCCGCGCCGCTGCGCCACCCGTCCGGCGCGATCGACGGGATCGTCATCTTCGCCCGCGAGGCGATGCGGCGCGGTAACGAGCGCGAGTTCGACCGGATCGGGCTGCTTGAGCGGATCGGCGAGCGGCTGGCCGGGTCGCTCGAGCTCGACCGGACCCTCCGGCATGTGGCCGAGACCCTGGTGCCGCAGTTCGCCGATCACTGCTTCATCGATCTCCGGCAAAGCGACAAGCTCGTGCGGCGGGTGGCGATGCACGCGGGCGGCTGGCACCCGCAAGGCCACTTCTGCCAGCAGGCCATGCAGCGGCTCGACACCGTCGTGGTCGAGGATTTCGCGGCCCACCGGTTTCCTGCGCCGAGCGCGGCGAGCGCGGCCGCGTGTGACGACGTGGCCCTCACCTCGGTTATCGCCTCGCCGCTGCTCGCACGCGGTGAACTGCTCGGCGTGATGAGCCTCGCGCTGTCCCGCCTCACCCCTCGCGACGACATTCACTACGACTCGTTCGACCGCGAGTTCGTCGGGGCGGTCGCCGGCCGGGTCGCGATCGCGATCGACAACGCGATGCTCTTCGAGGAGGAACGGCGCACCGCGCTCGCGTTCCAGACGAGCCTGCTGCCGCGGGAGATCCCGAAGCTCGACGGGCTGGAAATCGCCTGCCGGTACGTGCCGGCCAAGCCGCTGGAAACCCGCGGGCAGGGGATCCAGACGCAGGTCGGCGGGGACTGGTACGACGTCATCCCGCTGTCGGCCGGCCGGGTCGCCATCGTCATCGGCGACGTCGAGGGCCGCGGCGCGCGCGCGGCCGCGACCATGGGCCAGCTCCGCGCGGCGCTGCGCGCCTTCGCGCAGGATGACAAGCCGCCCGCCGAAATGCTGCGCAAGCTGGACGAGTGGTGCCGGACGCTCGGGCACATCGAGACCGATGCCCACGGGGTCACCGCGCCCGTCACGCCGACGGTGAGCTGCACGTACCTCGTCTACGACGCGTGGACGCGCAAGCTGACGTTCGCCAACGCCGGCCACGACGCGCCGCTGCTCATCGTGGACGGCGAGGTCGGCCAGCTCGAGATCGAGCACAAGGGCGTCTTGCTCGGTGTTCGCTCCCAGGGCGTCGGCGGGGTGCCGCCGTTCCGCGAGGAGCAGCGCGAGCTGCCGCCAGGTGCCACCTTGCTGCTCTACACCGACGGCTTGACCGACCGGCGGACCCGCGAGGACGGCAGCGGGCACTACACCGAGGACGAGGCGGCCGAGATGCTGCGCCAATCGGTCAAATCCGTGGCGCACAAGGACGCGGAGGCGCTCGCGAGGGCGGCCGAGGAGGCCGTGCCCGGTGATATCGACGACGACATGGCGATCGTCGTCGTGCGGTCGGCGGCGGCCAAGCTGCCCACGCAGGAGCAGGTGTTCCCGGCGGAACCGATCATGGTGTCGGAGGCGCGCCGCATGGCGGCGGACACGTTCGCCCGCTGGGGGCTCGATCCCGGTGAGGCGGAACTGGGCTGCCTGCTTGTCTCCGAGGTCGTCACCAACGTCGTGCTGCACGCCGCGCTGTCCCCGGCCCCGCGCCGCGAGCTCGTCTTCGACTCCGCCGGGGTCGGCGGCGGCTCCGCGGCCGTGAGCCTGGACGACGGCTGGGACCTTCCCGCGTTCGACGACGCGCCCATGTCCACGGGGTCTGAGTTCACGGTCCGCCTGCGGCGTGGTGAGTCCGCGATCTGGGTGGAGGTGTTCGACTCGGACCTGCGGCTGCCCCGGATTCGCAACGCGGGCGAGAACGACGAGGGGGGACGCGGGCTCTACCTCGTGGACCAGCTGTCGAGCCGCTGGGGTTCCAGGCCGACCAAGGACGGCAAGGCGGTCTGGTTCGAGGTGCCCGTCCGCCGCGGCACCATCAGCGGCGCGGCGCCATAAGCAGGCCGCCAGCGAGCAGGGCCGGTCAGCGAGCAGGGCCGGTCAGTGCGATGTGGCCCAGAGCGCGAGCACGACGAGCGTGAAGATGACGATGGCCGCCGTCCAGTGCTTGCCCGTCACGCCGAGCCCGGCGCGCCGCCGCAGCCGGGTCCAGAAGAAGGCGACCAGGACCGCGAGCAGGGCCAGCAGGATCAGGCCTGGAGCCAACGCAGCCTCCAAAAGGCGAGGGTACCTGCCATCGAGCCTACCGCCGTGGGGCCGAACGCCCGCGATCTGAACGCGGTTGTACCGTCGCGGTCAGGCCCGGTGGCCCGCGGCTAGCGCGGTTCGTAGAGCGACAGGTCGGGCCGCCGTCTCGGCGCCGTGGCCGCGACCGGGCCGGGAACCTCGATCTCCATCCGCAGCAGCGCGCCGCCCAGCGTCTTGCCGAGGTTGTCGCTGCGCAGCGACCGCGGCCCGCCGCCGCCGAGCGCGCCCTGGGCGACAAAGTTGAGCGCCAGCAGGTTCGGCGCCTCATACCTGGTCACCGGGCCGTTGATCAGGCCCGCGAAGTGCGCCGCCACCGCGCGCGCGGTGACCTCGCGCCTGATCGCCTCGTAGGCCGCGGCGTCGTAGGCGAACAGGGCGATGTTGACGGTGTCACCCTTGTCACCTGACCGGGTGCCGCACAGGTCACGCAGCTGTATCCGCGGCACGCGAAGCCTCCTGTCCCGGCCGGCCCGGCTACACGCTAGTGATGTCATGATGCACCTGCCCGTCCACCAGGTCCTTGCGGACCAGCGCCGGCCAGAGGCCGAGCAGCTGCGACGGCCTGCCCGTCATCCCGCGCCCGGCGCCTGTCATCCCCCACGGCGGCGCCGACAGAGCGAGCGGCACGAGTTCGCGGCCCACCCGGCCCGCGGTCTCCGCGTCCGCGCACCGCCACGCCATCCGCAGCAGCACCTCCGGGATGTCGTCGGTGGGCACCGCGGGTGCCACGGGCCCGTGCAGCGCGTTGACGCCCCAGTACTCCGCCAGCCATTCGCCGACCGCGAGGCCGGCCAGTTCGGCCCGCTTGCGCAGGATCACCTCGGTCGCGCGCGCCTTGGCGTAGGCGTCCGGCCAGCTGAACGCCACCCTGGCCTCGCCCGACCAGCCCGCCGGGTGGCAGGCGAGCGCCTTGTAAGTGCCGGTCGCCCGGCGGCCGCGCGCGCCGCTCACCCGCACCCGGTCCGCGCCGAGGTCGTCGAGCCGCAGGGTGGTGAAATCCGCGGTCACGTCCGGGGTCAGGTAGGCGGCGGGGTCGTGCACCTCGTAGAGAAGCTGGTGCCGCACGGTGTCGAAGTCGACGCGGCCGCCGGTGCCAGGTGGCTTGGTGATCACCGCGGTGCCGTCGGGCTCGCACTCCGCGATCGGATAGGCCAGATTCCACGGCTGCGCTATGGTCCACCAGTCGCCGGACAGGTTGCCGCCGGTGGACTGGCCGGAACATTCGCACAGGTGCCCGATCGCGGTTCCGGCGGCGAGCAGATCCCAGTCGTCGGCCGCCCAGCCGTACTCGTGGATGAGCGGTGCAAGGAACAGCGACGCGTCGGCGACCCGGCCGGTGATGACGATGTCGGCACCGTCGGCGAGCGCGGCCACGATCGGCCGCGCGCCCAGGTAGGCGTTGGCGAAAAGCGCCGGGCCGGGAAAATCGCGCCAGGGCTCGCCGGTGTCGGCATTGGCGAGGCCGCCGGGCAGGGCCGCGAGCTGATCGAGTTGCGGCATCAGGTCGTCGCCGGTGACCGTGGCGATCCGCAGGCCGCCGAGGCCGAGCTGCGCCGCTGTCTTCGCCGCCTCCTGACCGGCCGCGACGGGGTTGATGCCACCCGCGTTGGTGATCACCTTCGTCTGCCCGCGCGCGACGTACGGCATGGCGAGCTCGAGGTAGAGCGGCAGGTCCCTGGTGAAGCCGGCGCCAGGGTCGCGCAGCCGGTCCTTCTGCAGGATCGCCAGGGTCAGCTCGGCCAGCGCCTCGAGGCACAGGTAGTCCACCCCTGCGTCGAGCAGCGTCGGCACCGACGTCACCGAGTCCCCGTAGAAGCCCTGGCCGCCGGCCGCGCGCACGGTCACCTCATCACCTCCACGGATCCGCGGCCCAGCGCCGATTCTTCCCCATCTGATCCTGATACGGCTGCCGCGTGGCGTGCCGTCGTAGGAGTGCGGGGCGCCGTGGGGCGCCCGTGCTGGGTCTGGGGTCAGGGCGAGGCGGCGAGACGGCGCAGCGCACCCCGGACCACTTCCGGGTCGGTCGTGGTCCAAAACGGCGGCAGCGACTCGCGGAGAAAACTGCCGTACCGCGCCGTCACGAGCCGCGGGTCGAGGATCGCCACGACGCCCCGGTCGGTCATCGTGCGCAGCAGGCGCCCCGTGCCCTGGGCGAGCAGCAGCGCGGCCCCGGTCGCGGCGACCGCCATGAACCCGTTGCCGCCGCGGGCCGTGACCGCTCGCTGCCGCGCCGAGGCGAGCGGGTCGTCCGGCCGGGGAAACGGGATCCGGTCGATCACCACGAGCTGCAGCGACCGGCCCGGCACGTCGACGCCCTGCCAGAGCGACAACGTGCCGAACAGGCAGGTGCTCTCGTCCGCGGCGAACTGCGTGATCAGCTGCGCCGTCGCGTCGTCACCCTGGCAGAGCAGCGGGTGGCCGACCCGGTCGCGCAGTTCGTCCGCGGCCTGCCTCGCCGCCCGCATCGACGAGAACAACCCGAGCGTCCGGCCGCCGGCCGCGACGATCAGCTCGCAAAGTTCGGTGAGGTAGGACTCGGCCAGCCCGTCGCGGCCCGGCGGCGGCAGGTGACGCGCCACGTAGAGGATGGCGCTGCGCGGGTGGTCGAACGGCGAGCCGACGTCAACCCCTGACCAGGCGAGTGGTTCCGTGTCGCGGTCGGCGCCGGCCTCGCCGGCTGGTCCGCCCGCTGTTTCCGCGGCGCCGGCCACCCGATGCGGCGAGACGCCGGGTGCGGCATCGTGGTCCGCCGCGGAGCCGTTAGGGATCATCTGCCCACTCGCCGGCCTGGGTGCGCGCACCGCCCCGCCGGGTCCCTGCGACGGCGGCAAGCCCCACTGCCGCGCCAGCGGCTCGAAGGACCCGCCGAGCGCGAGTGTCGCCGAGGTGAGCACCACGGTGTGGCAGCCGAACAGGCGATCGGCGAGCATCGCGCCGACGTCGAGCGGCGCCACCCGGAGCGTGGGCGGGCGCCGCGAGTCCTCCGAGTGCGGCCGGTCCAGCCAGACCACCTCGCGGCGCGCGGCGATGTCTGGGTCGAAGGATTGCAGCAGCCGCGCGGCCGTGTCGTGCACCTCGTCCACCGCGGTCAGCGCCGCCCGGCCGATGGCGAGCCGATCCGGGTCCTCGTCGCTGCCCTTGAGCGCCGTCCGCAGCTGCGCGCCGCATTCACGGGCGGCGTCGCGGACGACCGCGAGCGACACCGCCGATTCCTCGGGCAGGACGTCGATGCGGCCGCCAGGCATCCCGGCGAGCACGGGCGCGAGCGCCTCGCCCGCGCCGCCGAGGCGGTCGGTCACGTCACCGCTGCCCGCCCGGCCGCCCCGCCTGCCCTCGTCGCCCGGCTGGCCCTCGCCCGGCCTGCGATCGACGAGCCTGGCGCAGCGCCGGGCCGCCGTATCCACCATCGAGGCGCTCAGTTCCGCGGAGGCGACCGAGGTGACCCGGTCGACCAGGTCGTGCGCCTCGTCGATAATCACCACGTCGTGTTCGGGCAGGACGTGGAAGTCCTCGATCGCGTCGATCGCGAGCAGTGCGTGGTTGGTCACGACGATGTCGGCCGCGCCCGCCTCGTCGCGCGCCTTGTCGGCGAAGCACTCTGTGCGCATCGGGCAGCGGCTGCCCAGGCATTCCCTCGCGGACACCGCGACCTGGCGCCAGGCCCGCTCGTCCACCCCCGGCACGAGCTCGTCGCGATCGCCCGTCGTGGTGGTCTCGGCCCATTCGTGCAGGCGCCGAACCTGCCGGCCGACGGCGGAGACGGTACGCGCGTCGAAGAGGACCGCTTCTGGGTCGTCGGGGGCCCCGGCCTGGAGCCGGTGCAGGCAGAGGTAGTTGCGGCGGCCCTTGAGGATCGCGAAGACGGGTTCGCGGGGCAGCAGGGGCCGGATCGCGTCGGCGAGGCGGGGCAGGTCGCGCTCGATGAGCTGGCGCTGCAGG
>DATFVJ010000362.1:0-6427 GCA_035260365.1 Streptosporangiaceae bacterium | reverse complement strand
GGTCACCCGCCTGCGGGTGCGGTGCGACCCGCTGTTAAGCGCGTCCACGATCGAGTCGCTCAGCACCTCGAACCGGTACGTCACCCCCTCGCAGCGCGCGGTCGCCACCGCCCACTCGCGGACCGACGCGGCCATGGCGCGGTCGTTCGCGGGCTGTCCTTCCGCCGTGCTCTCCGGGCAGGACATCTCCGACGGCCGCAGGGCGGGCGGCTCGGAGCCGTCGGGCCAGGTACTTGCTCACGATCGCGGCGTTGTGCTGCATGGTCATATCCTGGGCGCGCACGGCCCCGGTGTGCACGGCGCATTGCGCAGAAGCCAGGAAAGCCCAGGCGGCGAAACCATGATCCCGAACGGCTGTGCGCGGTGACACAAAGCTTGGCCGCCGGGCCGTCCGCGGTCGCCAACTCCGGCCGCTGGTGTCGGCCGCCGGTGCCAGCCGACGCCGGCCGCCGGCGCTGGTCTCCGGCGGCCTGCCCCACCGCGAGAGGGATTAGCGTGGTCGTGTGGCCCGCAGCAACGAGCATGTCAGCCCGCTGATCAACGACTACATCGCCGCGCACACCAGCCCGCCCGATGCGGTCCTGCTCGAACTGGCCGGCGAGACCGCGGCGCGCTTTCCCGGCGAGGACGGCATGCAGATCGGCCCGGAGCAGGGCACCTTCATGACCCTGCTGACCCGGCTCATGCGCGCCCGCGACGCGATCGAGATCGGCACCTTCACCGGCTACTCGTCGATCTGCGTGGCCCGTGGCCTCGGCGAGGGTGGCAAGCTGCTCTGCTGCGACGTCAGCGAGGAGTGGACCTCGGTCGCCCGGCGGTACTGGGAGAAGGCCGGCGTCGCCGATCGCATCGAGCTGCGCATCGGCCCGGGTCTTGACACCCTGCGGGCCCTGCCCGAGGGTGTCACCTTCGACCTCGCCTTCATCGACGCGGACAAGACCGGGTACATCGGCTACTGGGACGAGGTCGTGCCGCACATCCGGCCCGGCGGCGCCATCCTGGTGGACAACACGCTCTTGCACGGCCGGGTCATCGACGAATCAGACGACGGCGACCGCGCCGTGGCGATGCGTGCCTTCAACGAGCACGCGGTCAGCGACGAACGCGTCGTCGTGGTGCTGCTGCCCATCGGCGACGGCCTCACCCTCGCCTGGCGGAAATAGCGCCGCACGCCGCGCACTCCGCCGCCTTTCCCCGGGCCGCCTTTCCCCGGGCGCGCCTTTCCCCGCGCCGCGCCTTTCCCCGGGCGCGCCTTTCCCCGGGCGCGCCTTTCCCCGCGCCGCGCCTTTCCCCGCGCCGCGCCTTTCCCCGCGCCGCGCCTTTCCCCGCGCCGCGCCTTTCCCCGCGCCGCGCCTTTCCCCGCGCCGCGCCTTTCCCCGCGCCGCCCGGTTCAGCGGGACCCGCCGCCGCCGGGATCCTCGCCGAGTTCGGCCCATGCGGTGACCGGGCCGCCGGACACACCGAAGTGTCCCCACCGGGTGGCGAGAAAGTCGACGAGCAGCAGCCCGCGCCCGTTCTCGTCGTCGTCCGCGGTCGCGCCGGGCCGCGGCGCGGCCGCGGCCCGGGCGCCGGCCTCGGGTGCGGCCGCCTGCCCGTGGTCCGTCACCTCGATCCGCACGGCGTGGGACGTCGCGGTCACGGTGACGTGGATGACCCCGCCGTCCCCCGATGCGGTGTGGCGGATCGCGTTCGTCACATACTCAGAAGCGATGAGTTCGGCGTCCCTGGCCAGCGGATGGCCGTCCAGGAAGGCCCGGACGAACGCGCGCGCGGCTGGCACCATTGAGGTCAAGCCCGGAATTGAGATCGTCCAGCTCCAGCGATCCACTAGGAACCTCCGGCCGAGAAAATCGATCACTACGCGTGAAGCTGTGACCACAACATAGCGCTGTGGTCACAGCTTGTCTGGGGAATCGGGGACAATGGCTGCGACCTGCAGCGCCTGCCCAGGGAGGTTGCGATCCGATGGGCGCCTCGACCGACCCGGTCTATCTGCGAGTCCTCGACGATCTGCGTGGCCAGATCCGCGAGGGCGCGCTCGCCCCGGGTGCCCGCGTGCCGTCAAGAGCCGCGATCATGAACCGCTACGGGGTCGGCGAAACCGCCGCGAAGCACGCGCTTGCGGTTCTCGCCACGGAGGGGCTCATCGAGCCGCGGCCCGGGTCCGGGTCATATGTGCGGCAGCCGCCGGTGATGCGGCGCCTCGATCACGACCGGCCGCAGATCCCCGGTTCGCCGTTCGGCCTGGACGAGTCCACCCTCCCCGCGGCGCCCGAGCGTGGGCACGCGCGGCGGCTGTCCTTCGACCACAACTCAGAGCGAACCCAGGCGCCGCCGCATATCGCGCGGCGCCTGAGGCTACAGCCCGACGACCGGGTCATGCGTACCAGGTATGTGCTCCGCGCCGACGGAATCCCGGTCCAGATGGCGACAAGCTACGAGCCCATGGAGATCACCGCGGGCACCCCGGTGCTGCTGCCAGAAGAAGGGCCGCTCGCGGGGCGCGGCGTGACCGCGCGCATGGGAGCAATCGGTATAGGCGTGGACCAGGTAATTGAGGACATTTCAACCCGGCCGCCGCTTACGGCGGAGGCCACCACTTTGGCGATCCCGTCGGGAACGCCTGTACTGCACATCGAGCGGACCCACCTGGCTGGCGACCGGCCGGTCGAGACGTGCGACATCGTCATCCCGGCCGATCAGTACCGGCTGAGATACCGTATGCCGATGCGGCCTCAGCCGTGATGCCACGGCCACCGCGCCAGCGGTCGCTATCCGCTCGTCTGCGGCGCCTGGCGGCGCCCGGATCGAACACATAATCGAATCGTAGAACGACGGGCGGCCCTGCCCAAGGCGGCCCGCCGGCGTGTCGTGGATTCCCCGCCCGGCCGACCAGCGCGGGCCGCGCCGGGGCGAGGCGCAAGGCGGCACAGCAAACCGGCACAGCAAACCGGCACAGCAAACCGGCACAGCAAACCGGCGCAGCGGGCCGGCGCAGCGGGCCGGCCGAGCGAGGCGGCGGAGCGGGAGGCAGCAGTTGCCAGACAATGCCCTGTTCGGCCCGCTCTTCGGCAGCCCGGAGGTGGACCGGGAGACCGGCGAGCGCGCGTGGCTGCAGGCCCTCCTCGACGTCGAACGGTCACTCGCGGCCGCACAGGCACGCGCAGGCCTGATGCCAGGATCGGCCGCCCGCGCCATCGCGGCGTGCTGCTTGGCCGGCCGCTTCGACGCGGTCAGCATCGGGCGGCGCGGGCTTGCCGCGGGAAATCCGGTGGTGCCGCTCGTGGCCGACCTGACCGCACTCGTCCCCGCCGAGGCCGCGCGTTACGTGCACAACGGTGCGACCAGCCAGGACATCCTCGACACCGCGACAATGCTGGTTACCCGCCGCGCGCTTGGCCCGATCCTGGCCGACCTGCGAACCGCCGCCGGCCGGTGCGCGGAGCTCGCCGAGCAGGCGGCTGACACCGTCATGGCCGGCCGGACCCTGTTGCAGCAGGCGGCGCCGATCACGTTCGGGCTCAAGTGCGCCGGGTGGCTCACAGCCCTGGACGAGGCGGCGGACGGCCTCGATTTCGTCTGCGGCAGCCGTTTGGCTGTCGAGTTCGGCGGCGCCGTGGGCACGCTCGCATCGGCCGGCGAAGCCGGCCTGACGGTCATGGCGGCGATGGCGGATGACCTGCACCTGGCCGAGCCCGTCCTGCCCTGGCACACCAACCGCACACGGGTGGCGCAGGCGGGCTGCGCGCTCGCGGTCGCGTCCGGGTCGCTCGCGAAGATCGCGCTCGATGTCGTGCTGCTCGCGCAGACCGAGGTGGCCGAGGCCGGCGAGGCGGGCGGCCCGGGCCGCGGCGGCTCGTCCACGCTGCCGCACAAGCGCAACCCGGTCGGCGCCGTGCTCGTGACCGCGTGCACGAGGCGCGTGCCTGGCCTCGCCGCCACCCTGCTCGCGGCCATGGCGCAGGAGCATGAACGCGCGGCGGGCGGCTGGCACGCCGAATGGGAGACGCTCACCGAGGCCCTGCGGCTCACCGGCGGCGCCGCGCGGCACGGCCGCGAGATGCTGGCCGGCCTGCGGTTCGACGCCGCGCGAATGCGCGGCAATCTCGGCGTGGCCAACGGGCTCATCATGGCGGAAAGCGTGGCCACGCGCCTGTCCACCGCGCTCGGCCGCGCCGCCGCGAACGACCTCGTCACCCGCGTGAGCGCGGACGCCGCCGCCCGCGGCACGCCGCTTCGCGACGCGCTGCTCGCCGAGCCCGCGGTGACCGCGCACCTGACCGCCGCAGAGGTGGACGCCGCGCTCGATCCCGCGTCCTACCTCGGCTCCGCCGGGCGGTTCGTCAGCCGGGCGCTGGCCCGGCACGCGTCGGTCACAGCTCGCGCCCGGCCCACCGGCCAGCAAGACGGGCAGCAAGACGGCCAGCAAGACGGGCAGCAAGACGGGCAGCGCCGGTGACGTCTGCGCGGCTGAACTACGAGCTTTCCGGGCCCGCCGGAGCCCCAGTGCTGCTGCTCGCCGGGTCGCTGGGCACGACGATGGCCATGTGGGACCCGCAGCTGCCCGGGCTGAGCGCGGGGTACCGCGTGCTGCGCGCGGACATCAGGGGCCACGGCGGCTCGGACGTCCCCGCAGGGCCCTACACCATCGGCGACCTCGGCGGTGATCTGCTGGCCCTGCTCGACGCGCTGGAGATCACGAAGACCTCCTGCTGCGGGCTGTCGCTCGGCGGGATGGGGGGCATGTGGCTCGCCGCGCACGCGCCGCACCGCATCGACCGGCTCGTCCTGTGCTGCACGTCGGCGTGGCTGCCGCCGGCCGAGGGATGGACCGCGCGGGCGGCGCAGGTCCGGGCGCACGGCACCGCGTCCGTCCGCGACCTGATGATGGGGCGCTGGTTCACCCCGGCGTTCCGCGGCCGCGATCCCGACACTGCCCGCTGGGCCGGTGACATGCTCGCGGCCATACCGGCGGAGGGCTACGCGGGGTGCTGTGAGGCGATCGCGGCCATGGACCTGCGGCCCGATCTCGGCGAGATCCGCGCACCCACGCTCGTCATCGCCGGCGCGGCGGACCCGGCGACCCCGCCAGAACACGGCGCCGCCATCGCGGCCGCGATCCCCGGTGCGCGAACCGCGGTGGTGCCGGGCGCGCACCTGGCCAACATCGAGTCGCCAGATGCCGTCGGGGCGCTGCTGACCGGCCACCTGGCCGGCTGAGACGCCGCGGCCGCACAGTGGCAGGGCATTATTACCTAACGGCTCCGCAGGGTGGCGCCGGGCACGGCGCAAGCGGGGGGTTCCGGGCCATCGGGGTCCGGGGTGTCCCCGGAGGGTAAGACGTCCCCCCGGGCCAATACAGCCTTGACGGCTCCGCCGGGGGGCGCCGGTACGGGGCAGCGGGTTCCGGGCCATCGGGGTCCGGGGTGTCCCCGGAGGGTAAGACGTCCCCCCGGGCCAATACAGTCGGTAGGTCTTGGCGGCGCGAGGTAGCCGCGAAACTGCCGGCATCACCCCGCGCGGGCCGGGTGCCATAGACGGGGTGTGGGTTCCGCGCGGGGCTGGGCTGTGTATGTGGTGCGGGCTCTGCGGCCTCGCGCAGGGCTGGGTGCCGTGGGTGTGGCAGCGCCGCGGCCGTGGCGGCTGTGCGAGTTGTGCTGCCCGCATCGCCGTGGCCGGCCGCGGCGTGTCCTTAAGCGTGCCGGAGCGGGTGGGCGGGTGTCCAGCCGGGGCGGGGTTGATGTTGCGGGTTCGGCGCCGGCGGCCGGGCTGGCTGCGGCACGCTTGAGGCGTGCTGCCCGTGTCGCCGGTTTTCGCTTGGTGCCTGTGTGCCCGGAATACAGTCTGGCGCTGGGGACGATCTCGCGGGTTTGGGTACTGTCGCTTCGTGCACGCCGATCAGATTCGGCATTTCCCCCGTCTATGTTCCCCGGGCAGCTTCACCGTGTCGCATTCTGGAAAGGTGAGGTCGGTTCATGGCCAGGACGAGGAAGAAGCCGGTACCGGACGCCGGGGGCGTGGAGGTGATCGACGCCCCGGTGCAGGTGGTGGACCGGGCGGCGGCGATCGATGTCGCCAAGGGCTCGGGGATGGTGTGCACGCGGCTGCCCAGTGACACCAGGGCGGGCCGGCGCACCCAGCGGGTGTGGGAGGTGACCGCGACGTTCGCCGCCGTGGTGACGCTGATGGATCACCTGCGGAGCCAGGGCATCCAGCGGCTCGTGCTGGAGAGCACCTCCGATTACTGGCGGATCTGGTACTACCTGGCCGAGGCGGCCGGTCTGGAGGTGTGGCTGGTCAATGCCCGGGACGTCAAGCACCTGCCGGGCCGCTCCAAAAGCGGCAAGCTGGACTGCGTGTGGTTGTGCAAGCTGAATGAGTGGGGGATGCTGCGCCGCTCGTTCGTGCCGCCCGGGCAGATCCGTGA
>DATFVJ010000361.1:0-10094 GCA_035260365.1 Streptosporangiaceae bacterium | reverse complement strand
CCTCGCGGGCGGCGTCGGCGGCCCGGCCCACCGCGTACCGCCGTATCCGGCCGCCGCCACAGACCAGCGCGTGCAGGCCGCCACCGACGTCGGCGATCTCGATCAGCCGCGCGGCGGCACCCATCTCACCAAGCGCGTCGAGCAGAACGCCGGCGTCGAAGGCGTCGCCCGCGGGCAACCGCCCGGCGCCGCTTGCGCGCATCGCGCGGGCGCGGATGGCGTTCTCCAGGCGAAGCTGCTCGCGCGGGAGCGTGCCCGACGGGGTTCCGTCAGCGCGAGCCTTCTCGAGTCTGCTCGTCACGTCGCGGACCGCGGTGAGGTCGGCCTGAAGCTCCCTGTCGTCGACGGGCCGCACCGGCGGAACCGCCAGTGCGGTGGCCCGCCAGCGCTCACTCCAGCCGAGCAGGAGCCGTGGCCGTCCCGACCGAAGGGCGTACCGCTGCGCCAGTTCGGCGAGTTCGGCGCCGCGTGCGGTGGCCTGCGCCCGCAGCTCCGACGCGCCGAGGGTGACCCGGTACTGTTCAAGCAGGTCTGACCCGCGCCTGCACGCGCTGAGCAGGCGCCTGGAGTTGCCGGCCGCCTCGGCGCGCAGCGCCGCCGCCAGCCATCCGTTCGCCCGGGACAGCGCCGGGCCTCGCCGGCTGCGAACGCGCGCCGCCGCGGCGAGGTTGCGATCGGCGTCCTGTGCCCGGCGGAGGGTCAGCGCGACCCGGCCGGCCAGCAGCCGTGCCTGGGGAGCGTCGTCCGAGCCGAGCGCCTCCAGCCGGGCCGCGCTGCGCTCGGCGTCCCGCAGCAACCGCACGGATACCATCCCGGCCGCATAGCGTGCCTGCAGGAGCGCGAATGCCGACCGCGCATGCCACCACGCACGCCGCTGAGCGCCGAACATACGGCGCGCGGCCTGCGCTCGCTCGAGTGACGTGCGCGGATCGCCGAAGGCGAGCGCGGCATCCGCCGCGGTCAGCAGCAGTTCCGCCGTCTTCGTCGCATGCCCGTGGACCCGCTCGAGGTCGCGGATGGCGACGTCCGCCTCGTGGAGCGCGTCGCCGGGCAGGCCGGCGGTCAAGAGCACGGCGCACCGGTCGATGCTGAGGTCCGGCGTGGGTGTGCCGAGGGACTCATAGCGCCGGGCCGCTTCGTCGAAGTAGGACAGCGCGACGGGCAGGTTACCCGAGCGGAAGGCGACCAGGCCGCGGTTGTGCGTCGCGTAGGCCGACTCGAGATCCTGGCTCGTCTCCGCGAACAGCCGCTCGGCGGTGCCGATGGCCGCGTCCGCGCGTTCGGTGGATCCGAGTGCGAGGTAGGTGAGAGCGAGGTGACTGAGCGCGCGCGCTTCCCACATCGTGTCTCCGGCGCGCCGAAGCACGGTGACGGCGCGGCGCAGATCGTCCAGGGCCTCGCGGTGCCGGCCGAGCACAAGGAGCGTGCCGCCGCGGCGCATCAGGACTCGTCCGGCGGGGACGCCGCTGACCTTGCCGACGGCCGCGTCGAGGCTGGCCAGGCCCGCCCTGGTGCGCCCGGCGTAGACCAGGGCCGCCCCGAGCGAGGCAAGCACATCTGCCTGCCGTTCCGGTGAGCCCGCCGCGTGGGCCAGGCGCAGCGCCGCCCGCAACTCCCTGATCGCCGCGTTCACGTCGCCGAAATCACGCAGCACGATGCCGACAACGTGGCGGGCCACAGACGCGTCCCACATGTTGGGGCTATCTGCGAGCATGGCACGTGCCCGGACGAGTGCCTCCCTGGGGCGTGCCACCGCCATGGGGAGCAGTTCGAGCGTCTCGCCCGGCGTGTCAGCCGTGCCTGTTCCCCCTGCCATGGCGTCGATGTTAGATCTTGACTTTCGTCGTCGTCTAATGCCGGGCTAACCGAAAGAAGGCTCATGAGCACCGAGAACACGCCGCCGAAGGGCCGGCGGCTGAAGGTCGACGAGCAGGTCAACCTCGTCGTAAGCGCTTTTGCTGCAAGGGACATTCAGATCGGCGTCGAGTGGCTGGAGAACGGTGACCTCGGCTTCGCCTATCAACAGCAGGTCATTCTCGTCCGCGACGCCTATCTTGACCGGATCTCGGGCGTCGTGGGTGGCGGCGGGCCGGTCGACGGCCTCATCGACGGCGTGACCGTCTACTCGCTGGCCGGGGCGGAAATCGCCGGGGTCATCGACGCTCTCGCCGAGATCGACCGCCAGCTTGGCGTCGGCGTCGCGACCCCGAATCATGTTCTGTCCGTCTGCCCGGCCGCCATGTGCCCGGCCACCGAACCCGAAGAGCCGCCGCGCGGCGGCCCGGAGCCTGGCATCTGCGAAGGCCGCGGCGGGGCCGGGGTATTTGTCTATGTGATCGACACCGGGTTGCTCGGCGACGCGGCGAACCATCCGTGGCTGGTGGGCGTCACCGGCGACCCCGATCTGTTCCAGGCCCCGGACATCCCGCCCTACACCGGACATGGAACATTCGTGGCCGGCGTGGCGCGCTGCATGGCTCCGGCGGCCGAGATACACGTCGCCAACCTGCTCTACTTTGCTGGCGCGCAGCTCGAACACGAGATCGTCAGGCAGTTGGACGATGCGCTGAGCCGCGGCCCCGACATCATCAGCCTTTCCGCCGGGGCGACGAGCCGTAATGATGTTCCACCGCTCGGGTTCGAGGCGCTGTGGCAGCGCTACCGGCACTACAAAGGTGTCCAGCTTGTCGCCGCGGCAGGCAACAACGGCGATCGGCGGCCGTTCTGGCCGGCGGCCTTCCCGCAGGTGGTGTCCGTCGGCGCGCTCGCCGCCAACTGGCGCAGCCGCGCGTCCTTCAGCGACTTCGGTGGCTGGGTCGACGTCTACGCCCCGGGCGAAGGGCTCGTCAACGCGTACGCCACCGGCAGGTACCTGTGTCACGAGCCGCCGAACACCGGGCAGGTGCGTGATTTTCACGGGATGGCGCGCTGGAGCGGCACGTCCTTCTCGACGCCGCTCGTGTCCGGCCTGATCGCGGCGCGCATGTCACGGACCGGTGAGAACAGCCGGCGGGCGGCCGATGCACTGCTCGAGATGGCGCGGGCACAGGCGCGGCCAGGCGTCGGCCCCGTCCTTTACCCGTGTGCCGACGGCGACGACGGCCATCGGGACTGCCACGGCCACCACCGTCACCACGGTGGCGGCCACCACCGCGACGGCGGCTGTCACTGCTGCTCCTGACGGCATGCCGGGCCGCCGCGCGCGGCGGCCCGGCATGGCAGGTGGCCCCGCCCACACGCGCGGGTGGAAAATGTGCCTGTGCACCCCACCGAAGCGGGCCGTCTGGTCAGAGCCGCCGCCGCCAACGACGCGGCCGCCTGGACGGCCCTCGTCGAGGGCTTCAGCGGGCTCATCTGGTCGGTCGCGCGCGGGTATCGCCTCAGTCACGCGGACGCCGCGGACGTGTTCCAGACCACGTGGCTGCGGCTGGCCGAACACCTCAGCCGCATCCAGAACCCGGACCGGGTGGGGGCGTGGCTCGCGACCACGGCCAGGCACGAGTCGCTGCGGGTGGCCCGCGGCGCGGCCAGGCTCGTGCTCACCGCCGACCCGGACATGCTCGATCCGGGTGAGGCCGACGAGAAGTCGCCGGAACAGGCGCTGCTCGACAGCGAACAGGCGGCGCTCGACGACATCATGGCCGCGCGGCTGTGGCGAGCCTTCGGCGCGCTCTCGGACCGCTGCCAGAAACTGCTCCGCGTGCTGATCGCGACGCCGCCGCCCAACTACGCCGACGTCGCCGCCGCGCTCGACATGCCGGTGGGGAGCATCGGGCCGACCCGCGCACGGTGCCTGCGGCAGTTGCGCCAGCGGCTGGCGGGCGAGGTATCTGAAACAGTCTGACGCGCTCATATGACTAAGAGGCGGGAGACCCGACGTGCGCGATGAGCCTGACGACACCGAGCTGGAGGAACAACTCCGGCAGGTCGCGGCGCGCTTCGAGCCGGTCCCCCCCGACCTGATGCGGACGGCGGTGGGCGCCTACACCTGGCGCACGATCGACGCCGACCTGGCCGAGCTCGTCTTCGACTCAGCCGTCGACGACGACGAAGCGGCGCTCGTGCGCGGCGCGCCGCAGGGGCGGCTGCTCTCCTTCCGTTCGAGCGGCCTGACCATCGACGTCGAGGTCACTGGCGGCGGATCGCGCCGGAACCTGATCGGCCAGCTCGTCCCGCCTGGGCGGGCCGCCATCGAGATCAGGCAGGGCGGCGACGTGGTCAGCCTCGACGCGGACGAACTCGGGCGCTTCACCGCGGGACCGTTCCGCGCGGGCCCGATCCGCCTGCGCCTGAGCGGCGCAGCCCAGGCCGGCCCGCGCCGCGTGGTCACCGACTGGGTCTCGATCTGACCGCTGCGCCGGCGGAATTCGGCGTGGCCTGCGTACCCGGCGCGACCGGGGGCAACGGCCGCAACCCCAGATACCTAACGGCTGCGCAAGGTGGCGCCGGTACCGGCGCAGCGGGGGGTTCCGTGGGGTGGAGCCCCCCGGGCAGGCAGAGCCCTAACGGCTGCGCAAGCCGCATGCGCGCATATGTGCGGACCGGGGTCCCGGCGCGACGGCGGGCAGCCGGGTTTCCCGTGCGCGGCCCGACAAGCTACGTTCGGCGGTATGAAAGCCCTCGTCCTGGCCGGAGGCGCGGGGACCCGGCTGCGCCCGATCACGCACACGTCGGCCAAGCAGCTCGTGCCTGTCGCCAACAAGCCCGTGCTCTTCTACGGCCTTGAGGCCATCAGCCAGGCCGGCATCACCGAGGTCGGCATCGTCGTGGGCGACACCGCCGCGGCGATCGAGGCGGCGGTGGGCGACGGCTCCATGTTCGGGCTCGACGTCACCTATATCAGGCAGTCCGCGCCGCTCGGGCTCGCGCACGCGGTGCTCATCGCGCACGACTTCCTCGGCGACGACGACTTCGTGATGTACCTCGGCGACAACTTCATCGTCGGCGGGATCACCGATCTGGTCGGGGAGTTCCGCGCCACCCGGCCGGACGCACAGATCATGCTGACCGAGGTGACCAACCCACGCGAGTTCGGCGTCGCCGAGCTTGGCGCGGCCGGTCAGGTGGTCGGCCTCGAGGAAAAACCCAGTCAGCCGAAGAGCAATCTCGCGCTGGTCGGGGTCTACATGTTCACCCCGGTCATCCACGGCGCGGTGCGCAAGCTCGCGCCCTCACGGCGCGGTGAGCTCGAGATCACCGAGGCGATCCAGTCGCTCATCGAGACCGGCCACAAGGTGGACTGCACCGTCATCTCGGGCTACTGGAAGGACACCGGGAACGTCGCCGACATGCTCGAGGTGAACCGGATGGTGCTCGAGAGCGTGGTGCCCGCGCAGCGCGGCGACGCCGACGAAGCGAGCGAGCTCATCGGGCGGGTGCTGATCGAAGAGGGCGCGCGGGTGACCGGGTCACGCATCGTGGGCCCGGTCATCATCGGCGCGGGCACCGAGGTGACCGGCTCCTACATCGGCCCGTTCACGTCCGTGGCGGACGGGTGCGCGATCGTCGACAGCGAGATCGAGTACTCCATCGTGCTGCGCGGCGCGTCTATCAACGGGGTACGGAGGATCGAGGCATCCCTCATCGGCCACGATGTGGAGGTGACCCCGGCGCCGAAGGTGCCACGGGTGCACCGGCTGGTGCTGGGGGACCACAGTAAGGTGCAGATCAGCTCCTGAGGCGGCGCAGCTGGACGGCATCGCCCAAACGTCACGCCCACGTGCTGAAGAGGTAGGGAGGGAGACGGCTTTCCCCAGGGCCGGCCGGGCCGGGGGCCGCCGTCGCCGCGATGAGGATCCTGGTTACGGGCGGTGCCGGATTCATCGGCTCGCACTACGTCCGCACGGTCTTGTCCGGCGGTTACCCCGGCTTCGAGCAGGCGAGCGTGACGGTGCTCGACAAGCTCACCTACGCGGGCAACCTCGCCAACCTCGATCCGGTCGCCGGCAGCCCCCGGCTGCGCTTCGTGCACGGCGACATCTGCGACGCCGCGATGGTCGGGCCGCTCGTGCCCGGCCACGACGTGGTGGTCAACTTCGCCGCCGAGTCGCACGTCGACAGGTCGATCGCGGGCGCGGCCGAATTCGTCACCACCAATGTCAGCGGCGTCCAGACCCTGCTGCGGGCGTGCCTGGACGCCGGGGTGCCGCGGGTCGTCCAGGTCTCCACGGACGAGGTCTACGGCAGCATCGCGAGCGGGTCATGGGCGGAGGACGCCCCGCTCGAGCCGAACTCCCCCTACGCCGCCGCGAAGGCGGGCGGTGACCTCATCGCCCGTGCGTACGCGAAGACCTACGGCCTCAATGTGAGCCTCACGCGCTGCGGCAACAACTACGGGCCCTATCAGTTCCCTGAGAAGGTCATACCGCTGTTCGTCACCAACCTGCTCGACGGGCGGCGGGTCCCCCTGTACGGCGACGGCGGCAACGTCCGCAGCTGGGTCCACGTCGACGACCACTGCCGCGGGATCCAGCTCGTCGTCGAGCGCGGGGCGGCCGGCCGCGTCTACCACATCGACGGCGACACGGAGGTGAGCAACCGCCAGCTCACCGAGGCGATCCTCGGGCTGTGCGGGGCCGGCTGGGACATGGTGTCACCCGTCGCCGACCGCAAGGGCCACGACCGCCGCTACTCGCTTGACGACTCGGTGCTCCGCGCCATGGGCTACGCGCCGCGCGTCCCGTTCGGCGACGGCCTGAAGTCGACCGTGCGCTGGTACGAGGAGCACCGCGCCTGGTGGGAGCCGCTGAAACAAGCCCACGCCGCGCCGCCGCCCCCGGCGGAACCCGGGCCGCCGCGGTGAGCGGCTGGCTGGTCACCGGCGCCGGCGGCATGCTCGGGCGTGACCTGGTCGCGCTGCTGCGCGGCCGCGGCGAGACCGTGACGGGCCTGACCCACGGCGATCTCGACGTGGCCGACGCCGAGGCGGTGCGCGGCGCGCTGCGGCACCACCGCCCGGACGTCGTCGTGAACTGTGCCGGCTGGACAGCCGTGGACGATGCCGAGGCGCAGGAGGACGCCGCGCTCGAGATCAACGGCCGCGGCGCCGCGCACCTCGCCGCGGCCTGCGCAGCGGACGGGGTCCGGCTGGTCCATATGTCGACCGACTACGTCTTCGACGGGAGCGCCGGCCGGCCGTACGCGGAAGACGACATCCCCGCGCCGCGCACCGCCTACGGGCGCACCAAGCTGGCCGGGGAACGTGCCGTGCTCGGCCAGCCCGGCGGCGCCGGCTACGTGGTGCGGACGGCCTGGATGTACGGAGCGCATGGGCCGAACTTCGTCCGCACGATGATCAGGCTGGAACACGAGCGGCCCTCTGTTGACGTCGTGGACGACCAGCGGGGGCAGCCGACCTGGACGGTGGACGTCGCCGACCAGATCGTCAGGCTGGTCCGGTCGGGCGCACCGGCCGGGGTGTACCACGCGACGAGTTCCGGCGACACGACCTGGTGCGGGTTCGCGCGCGAGATCTTCCGGCTGCTCGGCGCCGACCCCGCCCGCGTCAGGCCCACGACGAGCAGCGACTTCGTCCGGCCGGCGCCGCGGCCGGCCTACAGCGTGCTTGGGCACGACCGCTGGGCCCAGGCCGGCGTCGAGCCGATCGGGCACTGGCAGCTCGCGCTGCGGCGGGCCCTCCTCGAGTTCGCCAACGCGGGAAACCCGGATCTCGCGGTGAGCTGACCGCCCGCCAAAGATCCGCGGACTTTGCCGCGTGCGCTTCGAGCAGCGCCTGGCCGACACCCGCCACGTTGCCGTGCCCGAAGATGCCGAAGCAGCCGGGAATGAGCCGCTGCGTCACGCCGTCGCGCTCGCTGCGCTGGCTGGCCAGAAACCGCACCAGAGCCTGGGCGACGGTGCGGCGCACGGTGCCCACGGTCAGGCCCCTTTCCCGGTAGCGGAGGTCAGCGGCAGCCGTGGGTCGACCGGCTGGCCGTGCCACGTGCCGCGGATCCAGGCGTGTGCCGGGTCGTCACAGAAGCGCCAGCTTCGCTCCTGCGCGGGACCGGCCATGACGTTGAGGTAGTAGAGGTCGTAGCCGGGTGCGGCCATCGACGGCCCGTGCCAGCCGTGCGGGATGAGCACGGCGTCGCCGGTGCGCACCTGCGCCAGTACGTCGATCGGGCGGTCAGCGGTGCCGTACACCCGCTGGTACGCGAGACCGGGCGTCTCGAAGTAGTAGATCTCCTCGAGCTCGACCTCGCCCTCACGCGCCTGGTCATGCTTGTGCGGCGGGTACGACGACCAGTTTCCGCCCGGCGTGAGCACTTCGACGGCGATGAGCTTGTCGCACTCGAATGCTTCGGGTGAGCAGAAGTTATTGACCTGCCGGCTGGCCTGACCCGCGCCGCGCAGTTCGACCGGCACGTCGGCGGCGGCCCCGTAGCGCGGCGGTAGGTGACGCGTGCACCGGGCCGACGGGAGGGCGAACCGGCCGCCGCCCGCGGAGGCCACCGTGACCGTGGCGTCGCGCGGCACGTAGGCGAAGTCGCTGACCCGGGAGAACACGTCGCGCCGCCCCTGCAGCGCGAAATTCTCGCCGTCGCAGGTCACGGTGGCCGATCCGGACAGCGGCAACACGAGCAGCTCGTCGTCACCGGTTGCCCACGTGTGCGCCGCACCGGCCCGCAACTCGAGCACGCGAAGGCCCGAGTACGCCCATCCGGCGCGCTCCGGCGTGACCGCGAGACAGAAGACGCCGTCGCCGCCGGATCCGTGCCGAACGTGCAGTTTCTCGCCCACGTCATCATCCCCGCGTCAAGCTGACAGCGGTGTCGACTTACTTCCTTACATACCATTGATATGTCATCAATGCAGACGTGGAGAGCTGCTCAAGATGGGGATCGGTGCTTGACGTTGCGATGCCGGGTATAGGGGGGGTATGGCAGACGCGACGGGTGGGGTTGGGCGACATGGTCGCGGTTCATGCGAGGAGCTGTCGGCTGCGATTGATGAGGACGCGGACGCGCTGACACGGTTCCGGCTCACTCCGGTAGCGTTGTTGTTCCAGGTCGCGGTCACATCGCAAGCGTGAAGGACTATCGGCCGGAGGGTTGTCAGGCAGTAGCGCCGTGAATACCGAGGAGATGTGGGGCGGTATCCCAGCTGAGCGGATCATCGCCGTGGTCGCCTGCCTCGATACCGGGCTCGCCCCCCGGGACCGTCCCAGGCAAGGCCGTTCGGCGATCACAATAGTGCCCGTGGAACGGTTCGCGGCAGTTCCCGCCGGTGGTGATCCGGAGCGTGGCGGTGGCTGAGGCGCTCGGGCTTCCGCCGGTGGATAAGCTGCCGCTCGCGGGCGGCAGGCCACTGGCCGAGCTGGTCGACATATTGGTTCACGGCCGGCTGCCGCGGGTGGCCGAGCTTGACCCATACACCCTGGGCACGACGGTGTCCCGGTACGGCAACGCCAAAACCTACCAGCAGCGGGACGAGTATGTCCCGCGCACAAAAGATGAGCCGCTTGCGGCTGCGCTGCGCCCCGGTCGGCTGGTGGTGCTTGTCGGGCCATCCAAGGTGGGTAAGACTCGCACCGCCGTTGAGGTCTTGCGTGGGCATGGCGCCTGGGGCGGTGCCCTGCTGGCCGCTCCGGTATCGGGGTCGCTGGACTACCTGGCCGGGCATCCTGCGCTCAGCGGTTCCGACCCGCTGGTGATTTGGCTGGACGATCTGCTGCGTTTCCTGCCGCCGGCCGGAGCACTGTCCCAGGCCACGATCTCCAAGCTGCTCGACCGGCCAGGCCCGGCCGTCCTGCTCGCGACCCTCCGTACCGAGCAGCGGGAACGACTGTGGGCAGCCGGTGGCCAGCTGACGCAGAACGTGCGGTTGGTGCTTGACAACGCGAGTTCGATCGAACTGCGCAGCACCATGGCGGACGTGGGCGAGCGAGCCCGGGTAGCCGCGGTATACCCGGATGTCAGTTCCCTCCCAGGAGGCCTGGCGGAGATACTGGCTGGGGCACCGGAACTGCTACGCCGATACCGTGACGCGGCAACTGCCGATCCCCCGCTGCACACCCTGATCCAGGTCGGCGTCGACTGGGCACGCTGCGGGCTCGCCAGGCCCATTCCGGAGCCGGACCTGCTCGCCCTCGC
>DATFVJ010000360.1:0-4832 GCA_035260365.1 Streptosporangiaceae bacterium | reverse complement strand
GAGGAAGATACCCGTCATGATGATGGCGGCCGTCGCGACCGCGGCGGACGCCACTATCACGATCTTGCGCCGTTGAGGCGCCAAGCCCACACCTCCGGGCGATTCCTAACGATGGGCCAGGTAGGGTCCCGGATCGGTAACGCGGACCAGCCGGACGCAGCCGATCGGGAAGCGCTGTGCGTCAATCTGGACGCAGATGTCAGCGATCTCCGCCAATGCTACCCAGTCGGTGCCGACCGTGAGGACGCGAAAGTAAACCGCGTCCCTGTCCACCGGGATGACCGCGCGCCGCCACCCGAACTCGCCCGAGCGGTACTGCAGTCGCCGCGCGACGACGGCCTGGTCGAAAGCCTCCCGGTCGCCCTCCTGAAGCAGCGGCCAGGCCAGCCGGCGGAAGAAGTTGCCCGCGGCCATGGCCTCGAGGGTCTGATAGCCCGTGACCCGGTGGGACGCGACGTGTAAGCGCCCGCCGTCCGCGGCAACATGGGTCAGGCCGAGCGCGGCGATCCACAGCGGGCCGCCCGGGCGGGTGAGCATCCCGAATGGCCCGCTCCGGCGGACCGCCTGCCGCCCCGCACGCTGCCCCGGGCAACGCTGTCCGGCCCAATCCCCGGGCAGCCCGTACAGCGGAAAGCCGGTGCCGGAATACCAAAGGCGAAGCGCGCGCCGGTCACGCCGTGAGGTTCGCCGCGGCGCGGGTGCGGAACCAATGCCGCCGCTGCCGTTGCCGCGGGCCTGGGCGTGGCGCGGCAACCCGGCGGATCCCGGCGGCGGCGCCTGGCCCGCACGCAACGCCGGTTTTTCCTGCTGCCCTCGTTTTGTCGTTTTTGATGTGCGGAACACCCAACCGAGTTCAGCCGGTGATACCCGCGGGTGTCAATCAGTAGAGGGTGAGACTACTGTCCGTTGCGCGATAGCCTCCTCGGCAATGACTACCGATGCGGCCGGGCGGCCTGCCGCGCGTCCTGGTGTGCGCATGCCCGCGCTCACGCGCACCGCGACGGCGGATTCGCCCGGCCGCCGGGGCTCGGTGAGCTCGGTGCACCGGGCCTGCGTCGCCGCGATGACGGTGACGGCCGCGGCGCTCTACGCCGGATTCGGGCTCCGGCAGCAGGCGACGTTCCGTACGACAACGTATGACCTCGTCATCTTCGACCAGGCGGTACGCTCCTACGCGCATTTCCAGCCGGGAATCGCGATCGTCAAGGGAATCCACAACGGCGGCGGCGCGCGGTTTTCCGTCCTCGGGGATCACTGGTCGCCCATCCTCGCGGCGCTCGGGCCTGTTTACTGGCTCTACGACGGCCCGCAGACCCTCCTGGTGGTGCAGGGCATCGCGTTCGCCGCCGCCATCCCCCTGATCTGGATGTTCGCGCGCAGGCTCGCCGCCGCGCCGCTGGCCGGACGCGTCCCGGCCGGCACCGCCGCCGCAGTCGGGTACTTCGCCGCCGCGGCCTACGCGCTGAGCTGGCCGGTGGCCGAGGCGTCCGCGTTCGGCTTCCACGAGGTCGCGTTCGCACCCGCACTGACCGCGGCATTCTTCGAGCGGATGCAGGCGGGCAGGCCCCGGGCGGCGCTGCTCGCCGCCGCCGCGCTGCTCCTGGTCAAGGAGGACATGGGGCTGCTTGTCGCCGGGTTCGGCCTGTGGCTGCTCGTGGCCCGCGCCATGGTGTCAAGGCAACGGCTGCTCGGCGCCGCGATGATCGCCGCGGGGGTCACCGCCACGTTCGCCGCCACGCTCGTGCTGCGGCCCGCGTTCGGTGGCAGTGCCATGTACTACTGGCACTACGGCGCGCTCGGCAGCAACGTCCCGCAGGCCGCCTGGCACCTGATCGCCCACCCGCTCGGCGCCGCGCGCCTGCTCATCACGCCACAGGTGAAGCTGGACACGGTGGCGTGGCTGGCCGGCGCGCTGGCATTCCTGCCGCTGCTTTCACCGATCTCGCTGGCCGCGGTCCCGTTGCTCGCCGAGCGGATGCTGGCCAGCTCGACGCCTGACTGGTGGGGCCTGCCGTACCAGTACAACGCGTTCGTGGTCGCGGTGTTCGTCTGCGCGGGCGCCGACGGTGCGGTGCGCCTGAGCCGCTGGGTTCCGGCGCGGATCCCGGCCGGCCACACCCGCGTCCTGACCGCCGCCGCCGCGCTCTGCTGCGCGGCCGCGGTCGCGATCGTCCCGTTCTTCCCGTTCGGCCAGGTTCTGCGTCCCGCCTCCTACCGGCTCACGGCGCGGGACGCGGCGGCGGCCGCCGCGGTCGCCGCGGTGCCGCCGGGAACCACGGTCGAGGCGGCCAACGACATCGGCCCGCAGCTCACGCGCCGCGACACGGTCCTGCTGTGGGACTGGACGCCGCGCTGGGCACCGTGGGTGGTGGCCGACACCGGCCGTCAGGCGTTCGGCTTCCCCAGCCTGCGGGCGCAGGCGGGCAGGGTCTCCTTGCTGCTGCATAACGGCTACCGCGTGGTGCTCGCCAGGGACGGCTACGTCGTACTGCGCGCCGGCGGCGTGGGTGCGGCGTCAATGCCAGGCCGGTCACGCGGATCACCGTGAGGCGGCGATGACACGAGTTACGCTGCTCGGGTTGTTATCGAGCGCGCAGCGGGTACGTCCGGCTACTGTCGGTGTACCTACGAGGGGAGTCATCGTGCTGCACCGCGTTTGCGCCGCCGTCGTCGCAGCCATCGGCCTGTGCGCCCTGCCCGGCTGTGCGGCCTCGCATGCGGCCGCGCCAGGCCCGGCCGTATCCGCGTCGAGCAGCGGCGCGGCAAGCAGCGCGGCCGGCCGTATCGTCGTGGACGAACGCGACAACCACCGGGTGGTCACGGTCGCGCGCGGATCGACGGTGACGGTCGCGCTGCACAGCACCTACTGGCAGTTCGCCGCGCTGCCCAGCCGGCGCGTCCTGACCCAGATCGCGGCGCCACGAGTGTCGCCGCGGCCGCCGCACACCGGCGGCTGCGTACCCGGCCAGGGGTGCGGGACGGTCACCGCCGTCTACCGGGCCGCAGGCACGGGCACCGCCGTGATCCGGGCCAGCCGCCTCAGCTGCGGCGAGGCCATGAGGTGCACCGGGGGGCAGGGCCGCTTCGCCGTCACGGTCGTCGTGCGGCCCTGACACCAGACGCCGTTTCGTCGATATACCGACATGGCGCCTTACCCCGGACCGGGGTTTCCGACGCCCGCAGACGGTCCCGGCTGCGCGGTACCGCTCAGGCCCGCCCGCGGGCGGCGCTCACCGCGGGCTCGGGCGTGGCCTGCCCGCCGCCGGCCCGCTCACCGTGCTCGCCGCCGTCGCGGCGGCGGGCCCGCCACCAGTCCTGGCCGCTGGCGGGCAGCATGTAGATGGGGTCGTAGTAGGCGTACTCGCGGCCGAGGGCGAGCGGGTCCTCCGCTTCGACGGCCGTGCGGTAGTTCTTCGTCCAGTAGGAGATGCCGCGTTCCGTGTCGTACCTGGTCACCTGGTGCACCCAGCGCTTGCCCACGTACGGCACGTCGCAGACGATCCGTGGTGTGGCGAAGCCCGGCAGGTAGCCCATGAGGTGATGCTGCAGGTGCTGCGCTTCGCCGACGGTGAGCCGCCAGTGCTCGCTGCCGGGGATCATGTCGCACATGTAGAAGTAGTAGGGCATGATCTGGGCGCCGTCGAGCAGGCGGAAGCACAGGTCGAGCAGTGCGGCCGGGCTGTCGTTGACGTCGCGGAGCAGGACTCCCTGATTGCGCACGTCGCGGATCCCGGTGTCCAGCATGGCCTGGGCGGCCCGGGCGACCAGCGGTGTGAGCGACTGGGCCGCGTTGACGTGCGTGTGGATGGCCAGCCCGACGCCGCGCTTGCGCGCCGTGGTGGCGAGCCGCTGCATGCCCGCTCTGACCTCGTCCTGCAGCCAGTGCTGCGGCAGGCCCATGAGCGCCTTGCTGGCCAGCCGGATGTCGCGGATGCTGTCGATGCCGAGCAGCGCCCCGACGAACTCTTCGAGGCGTGGCCAGGGCAGGTTCGCGACGTCGCCGCCTGAGACCACGACGTCCCTGACGCCAGGAGACCTGCGCAGGTAGTCAAGCATCGCGCCGAGCCGGTCCGGCCGGGCGAGGGCGAACTTGTGCTTGCCCGTGACCGCCGTGGGGTTACCGACCAGATCCATGCGGGTGCAGTGCCCGCAGTACTGCGGGCAGGTCGGGAGCACCTCGGCGAGCACCTTGGTCGGGTAACGGTGGGTCAGGCCCTCGACCGCCCACATCTCCGCTTCGTGCAGCGAGTCGCGCTGCGCGTACGGATGCGACGGCCAGTCTTCGCGGCGGTCGCTGAAGACCGGGAGCATGTACCTGCGCACCGGGTCGGCGTAGAACGCGTCGGTGAATCCACGTTCGCCCGGTGCGGTGGCCGCCGCGATGGTGTTCAGCATCTGCGGCGGTAGGAGCATCGACATGGTGGCCCGTTCGCGCTGGTCGCGGTCGAGGTCGGCGTAGAACCGCTCGTGCAGGCCGTCGCCGATCACCTGGCGGAGCTGCCTGATGTTTTTCACGCAGTGCGCCCGCTGCCACTGCGCGGATTCCCAGTCCTGCTCACTCACGCCCGCCCATCCGGGGAAGCGCCGCCAGTCGGGCTCGGCCAGCTCCACACGCCGGTAGCCGTACGGCTGGTCGATCATGTCGGCCTCCTCGCCGGTGCGGTCCGATGATCCGGATGAATGTGTCTAATTGTCCATCGATGACGGAAGAACCTATTGTCATACTAGCTTCTAGCAAGAAATCTTCTTCTCCTGGCGCGCCGCGCGCGGCGTGCCGGGCGGCGGGAAGGATGGTAGGCGTGGTACCGATCCATGCGTCCGCGGGCGACGGG
>DATFVJ010000359.1:0-9388 GCA_035260365.1 Streptosporangiaceae bacterium | reverse complement strand
CCCGACGCGATGTTCCACCGCCCAGTGGACCCGCCGCATCGGCTTCGTCCCGCGGTAGTACCAGCGGCCCGGCCCGCTCACCGACACCACCGCGGCCAGCCCGCCCGCGTCCGCCGTCAGTCCCGCGTAACGGAGCACGATCGACGCGCCCATGGAAAACCCGACCGCGGCGACGCGCTTGTAGCCGAGTTCGCGCGCCCAGGCCGCCGCGACCGCCACGTCCTTGATCTCCCTGTCCCCGAGCGTCGATCGGCCACCTGAACGGCCGTGCCCGCGGAAGTCGAAGCAGATCACCCCGCCGAACTTGGTCAGGCGGTTCGAGATCCGCCATACCGAGGGACGCTGCCAGGATCCGGTGAATCCGTGCGCGACAAGGACGGCCAGATCCGGGGGCTGCGGGTCGCCGGTTCTTGGTGGCAGGTAGACCGCATCGATCGGGACCCCGTCGTCGGTCGGCAGGGTACGCACGGTCGGGATCGGTGTGGTCACTCCGCCATTGTCTGGGTTCTTGGCGCGTACTTGGACCACCGGGGCCGGCCAGCCGCACCGGTGCCCCAACCGATCCGGCCGAAATCTCGCTGGAGCACGCGCAGGACGATCTGCGCGGGAAAGACCGACCCCGGCGTAGGTGAAGTGCACGCCGTCCGGCGCCGATACCGCGCCCGCGGGCGGCTTTCAGCGGGCCGTCGTTCAGCAGGGGCCGTGGTCGTTCCACGCTCCGGCCGGCCCACCGGGAACCTCGTTGTAGTTCCACTGGTTGGCGGTCCACTGGTGACCGTTGTAGGTAACGACGTTACCGCTCGTGTAGGCGGGCGGTGAGCTGTGCTGCTTTCACCCTTCCTCCAGGATCTCGGACAGTGGAAGGCCAGAGTAACGAATAAATAATAGGAAGCTTTCCTATTGGTTAGCTTAACGTAGCCTTTAGTGTCGCTACGTCAATCCCTAACGGCTGCCGCGCGGCGCACCCGGCCGCTGAAACGGCAAGCCCCGGCCCATCGCGGCACCCCAGCAGCTGCGGCCCGGTCCGGCCGTGTGGCGCCGCCAGGGTGCGTTGGCCCGCCCAGCCGGGTGGGCGAAGCCGGGTGGGCGAGGCGGGGGAACTGGCCGGGTCTGTTCTTCGTATTGCCTCGCCTCACGCGCCGATCCAGGGGAAGCTCGGTAGGAATGAAACGCCTGGCGGGACAACCGCGTACGCCCGGAGGGACCAACATGCCCGTGCTGCAAGCTCTCATCGACGCGATACGCGGCGGCGCGGTCGAGATCGTCGACCTGACCGCGCCGCTCGCGTCCGACACACCGGTGATCCAGCTGCCTGAGCCGTTCGGTAACACGGCAACCTTCTCCCTGGCGGAGATCAGCCGCTACGACGATCGCGGCCCGGCGTGGTACTGGAACAACATCTCCACCGGCGAGCACACGGGCACGCACTTCGACGCGCCCGTCCACTGGGTGACCGGCCGCGATCTTGAGGATGTCGCGCAGGTCCCGCTCGCCCGGCTGATCGCGCCTGCGGCCGTGCTCGACTTCGCCGGCCGGGCGGCCGCCGACGTCGACTTCCTGCTCGAAGTCGAGCACATCAGGAAGTGGGAGGACGAGCATGGCCCGCTGCCCGAAGGTGGCTGGCTGTTCTACCGCACCGGCTGGGACGCGCGCAGCCACAGCCAGGCCGCGTTCCTCAACGCGGACGAGACCGGCCCGCACACACCCGGCATGTCGGCCGAGTGCGCGCGGTGGGTCGCCGAGGAAGCGCCCGTCATCGGCATCGGCGTCGAGACGGTGGGCACGGACGCGGGCGCGGCGCACTCCTTCGACCCGCCGTTCCCCTGCCACTCCTACATGCTCGGCGCGGGCAAGTACGGGCTCACCCAGTTGCAGAACCTGGCGCGGCTGCCCGCCCAGGGCGCGGCGGTGTTCGCCGGCCCACTGCCGATCACCGGCGGCTCGGGCAGCCCGGCCCGGGTGATCGCCCTGGTCGAGCACTGACGAAGGAGATGACCGCGGTGCTGGTTGCGGAGGCGGTCGCCGATGTCCTCACGGGCCTCGGCGCCGACACGGTGTTCGGTGTGGTCGGCAGCGGCAACTTCCACGTGACGAACGCGCTGACCGCGCGGGGGGCGCGGTTCGTCGCGGCACGGCACGAGTGCGGGGCCGCGAGCATGGCCGACGCGTGGACACGCACCAGCGGCCGGACCGCGCTGCTCTCGCTGCATCAGGGCCCGGGGTTCACGAACGCGCTCACCGGGATCACCGAGGCCGCCAAGGCCCGCACTCCCCTGCTCGTCCTCGCGGCCGACGTGGCCGGGCAGGCGGTGCGGTCCAACTTCCGCATCGGCGTCGACGCGCTCGCCACGGCGGTCGGCGCCGTGCCAGAACGCGTCTACTCGGCCGAATCGGCGGTCGCCGACACGACACGCGCCTACCAGACAGCGATCCGTGAGCGGCGGACCGTGGTGCTCGCGCTGCCGCTCGACGTGCAGGCCGCCGCGGTGTCAGGGCCCATCGACGGCCGAGCCAGCAGCGTAACTGAACCGCGCGCCGGGACCGCCGGTGCCGCCGCAACCGGGACCGCCGGAACCGGGACCGCCGGAGCCGCGCTCACGGAGCCTGCGCCAGCCGCAGAAGCGCTGGGCGCGCTCGTCGGCGCGCTGCGGTGGGCAGCGCGCCCGGTGTTCGTCGCCGGCCGCGGCGCGAGGATCGCGCGGGCGCGCCCAGACCTGGAGCGGCTCGCGGACGCGTGCGGCGCGCTGCTCGCGACGTCGGCGGCGGCGAAAGGCCTGTTCCGGGGCAGCCCATGGGACCTTGACGTGAGCGGTGGCTTCGCCTCGCCGCTCGCCGCGGAACTGATCAAGGATGCCGACCTGATCGTGAGCTGGGGTTGCGCACTCAACATGTGGACGACGCGTCACGGCACCCTGATAGGGCCTGACACGGCCGTTGTTCAGGTGGATCTGGACGCGGCCGCGATCGGCGCGCACCGGCCAGCCAACCTCGGTGTGGTCGGTGACGTCGCGGCGACCGCACGCGCGGCCGCCGCCGAGCTTGCCGGGCCGGCCGCGCCCGGCTACCGGTCGGCGGGGTTGCGGGCGCGGATCGCGCGCGAGGTCCGCTGGCGGGACGTGCCGTTCAAGGACGAGAGCGGCGGCGGCCGGGTGGACCCGCGCGCACTGTCGATCGCGCTCGACGCCATGCTCCCGGCCGAGCGCGTGGTGGCGGTCGATTCCGGCAACTTCATGGGCTACCCGAGCATGTACCTGTCCGTCCCAGACGCCGATGCCTTCTGTTTCACGCAGGCGTTCCAGTCCGTCGGTCTCGGCCTCGCCTCGGCGATCGGTGCCGCCATCGCCGCGCCGCAGCGGCTGCCGGTCGCGGCGCTCGGTGACGGCGGCGCCCTGATGGGGATCAGCGAACTCGAGACGGTCGTGCGGCTCGGCCTGCCGATGGTCATCGTGGTGTACGACGACGAGGCCTACGGCGCGGAGGTCCACCATTTCGGCCCGGCCGGGCATCCAGTGCACACGGTGACGTTCCCGCCGGCCGACATCGCGGCCATCGGGCGCGGGTTCGGCTGCGACGGCTGCACCGTCCGCGACGTGGATGATCTCAGTGCGCTGACGCGCTGGCTCGACGGCCCACGGGAGCGGCCGATCGTGATCGACGCCAAGGTCACCGCCGAGCACGGCTCATGGTGGCTGGAAGAGGCGTTCCGCGGCCATTGAGCCCGGCAGCCGCGGCGTGCCTCGCGGCACCTGCCGGGCACCACGCGGCTTCTGCCGGGGACACCCGGACGCGGCCAGGACACGACGATGCCCGGGCCGGTGAACACCGGCCCGGGCATCGCCTGACGTCTCCTACTCTTCGCTGGCGACCTTTGCCTTGGCTGGCGGACCCGCTCCGTCAGGCGGCCCCGAACCAGCGCCGACCCCGACCAGCCCGCTCGCGTCCACGCGGGTGAGGCCCTCTTCTGCCGGGTAGGCCTCTTCGCCGTGCACGGCCACGTCACCGGTGAGGAGCATCTCGTCGGACATACGCAGGTTCATGAACAACCCGATTCCGCGCAGGAGGAGGAACGTGACCAGGCCGTCCCAGATGATGACGGTGAGCGCCGCCCCCGCCTGGACGAGCAACTGGTGCGGGTGCCCGTAGAAGAGGCCCGCCGTGGTGACTCCCGGATTCTTGCCCAACCCCAGGTAGACGATCATGTTGGGGTCGGCGAAGAGGCCGACGAGCAGGCCGCCGCCGAGACCGGCGATGCCGTGTGTGTAGACGACCCCGAGCGCGTCGTCGACCCGGCTGAACGGCCGCACCCTGCTGAGGAAGTTCCAGGCCAGCCACACGATGACGCAGTCGATCAGGCCGATCAGGATCGCGCCGAGACCGTTCACGTAACCCGCGGCGGGCGTGATGCCGACCAGGCCGACGATCATGCCGTTGACCCCGCCGAGGAAGGTGGGCTTGCGCTCCTTGCCGAACGCCATGTCCATGACGATCCAGACCATCATCGCGACGGCGGTCGCGAGGTTGGTGTTCAGCACCGCCGAGGCCGCGTCAGCGCCGGCGAAGTACGGGTCACCGCCGTTGAAGCCGTTCCAGCCGAGCCACAGGATGCCCGCTCCGACCGCGACGAGCGGCAGGTTGTTCGGCACCCCGTGCTCGCGGTCGCGCTTGAGTCTCGGCCCGATCACCGCCGCGGCGACGAAGCCGGACACGCCAGCGGCCAGGTGGATCACGTAGCCACCACTGAAGTCCAGGGCGCCGTGCGCGGCCCACCAGCCGCCGCCCCAGAGCAGGAACGCGTTCACCGAGTAGGCGAACGTCGACCACAGCGGCACGAAGATCAGCCACACCTTGAAGTTGATCCGGCCCACCACGCTGCCGAGGAACAGGATGGGGGTGATCGCCGCGAACACGAACTGGAAGTAGACAAGGGACGCCTGCGGGAATCTGAAGTGCGGCATCCCCCCGGTACCGCTGACGAGCGGGATATGAGCCCGGTTCTGTTCACCTCCGTGGCCGATCACCGCACCGGGAATGCCGACGAACGTCTTGATCCACGGTTCGCCGAATCCCATCTTGAAGACCCAGAGGACCCAGACGATGAGGACAAGGCAGAACGCGCTGAACGTCATCAGCATCGTGTTAACGGCCCACTTGCGCTGTACCAGCCCGCCGTAGAGGACGGCGAGGGCCGGTATGCTCATCAGGCCGACGAGCGTCGCGGCCGTAAGCTGCCAGGAGTTGTCCCCGGCGTTCAGCCAACTCGGATAAGGAACCACTGCTCCACGCCTCCAGGCTTGCCAAGGAAGGCCCGCCCCCCAAGCAGGGCCGCTTCCCGCCGATCAGTTGGTACATGTCTCCCACGAGTGAGTTTCGGACACGTTTCCCGTCTGTTACGCGAATGGGAACGTGCGGCGCTGCGGGCGGCGTGACGTTTCCTCTATGTTTCGGGCCATGGCCACATGTTCATCACGGATGGCCGGAAAACGGCGTGGAACTAGCGCGTGACTCAGCCCACACGGGGAGGTTTCGGCGCCCGGGCACGCTGGGTACATCTTGTAATCATCTGATGACAATTTGTTAATCTTACCCGCCAGGCCCGCCGACCGCGGCGGGGGCGCCCGAGATGCTGCCCAGCATCGCCCGACCCCGAGGGCGTCCCCGCCGCCCGCGCCTCGTGCCGGTCAGATGATCGTGTCGGCGCGCTGCTGAATCTTGTTCATGCCGTGCAGCCACCGGTCGGTGCCGGCCGCGCGGCGCGCGTACATCTGCGCCACCTCCGGGTGCGGCAGGATCAGGAACCGGCCGTCCGCGAGCGCTTCGACAACCGCCTCCGCCACCTGCTCGGGCTCGATCGCCGACTCGCTGAGAATCAGCTTGCCGACCTCGCCCGTCGCGTCGAGCATCGGCGTCCGCACGCCCTGCGGGCAGAGGGCCTGCACGGTGATGCCGCGGTGCCGGTAGGTGGCGGACATCCACTCGGCGAACGCGAGCGCGGCGTGCTTGGTCACCGAGTACGGCGCCGCGGCGAGCATGGTAAGCAGCCCAGCGGCGGACACGGTCGCGATCAGATGACCGCTGCCCCGGTCCAGCCACGGCCCGGTGAGCAGGCGCGCGGCCCGGACATGGGCCATGACATTCACCTGCCACGACTGCGCCCAGTCGGCCTCGGGCGCCTGCTCGCTGCCGCGGCGGCCCACTCCGGCGTTCGCGCAGTACAGGTCGATCTCGCCGAGTTCCGCGCGCGCCCGCGACACCAGATCGGCGACTCCCTGCTCGGTGGCCGCGTCCCCGGCTACCGCGATCCCGCCGGCCTGCGCGGCAACGGCCGCGGCGGCGGCGCCGTCGATGTCGTTGACCACGACGCGCGCGCCCTCGGCGGCGAAGCGCCTCGCGAGGGCGGCGCCGATGCCGCTGCCCGCGCCGGTGACGACCACACCGGCGCCGGGAAGATCAGCCGCTAGCATGTGGCCGGCCCGCGGCGGCGGCCGTCAGGGCGCGGCGTGCCTGCTAGCAAAGCGGCCCACCCGCGACGTAGATGACCTGGCCGGACACGAATCCAGCGCCGTCGCTGGCGAGGAAGGAGACGACGTGCGCGACGTCCTCGGGCTGGCCAACGCGCCTGACCGGGATCTGCGACGCCGCGGCCTGCTGGAACTCGGTGAAGCCCACGCCGATCCTGTCCGCTGTCGCCTTGGTCATGTCGGTGGCGATGAACCCGGGCGCAACCGCGTTCGCGGTGACTCCGAACTGGCCGAGTTCGATGGCGAGCGTCTTGGTGAGTCCCTGCATGCCCGCCTTCGCCGCCGAGTAGTTGGCCTGGCCGCGGTTGCCGAGGGCGGAGCTGCTCGACAGGTTGACGATCCGGCCGAAACGCTCGGCGACCATGTGCGCCTGGGCCGCGCGGCTCATCAGGAACGCGCCACGCAGGTGGACGCCGAGCACCACGTCCCAGTCGTCCTCTGTCATCTTGAACAACAGGCTGTCGCGGATCACGCCGGCGTTGTTCACAAGCACCGTCGGCGGCCCAAGCTCGGCCGCGACACGTTCCACAGCGCTGGTCACCTGGTCCGCCTGGCTCACGTCCGCGCTGACCGCGATAGCGCGGCCGCCCGCCGCGGTTATCGCGTCGGCGGTGGCCTTTGACGTGGACTCTTCCACGTCGAGCACGGCGACCGCCATGCCGTCCGCGGCGAGCCTGCGGGCCGTAGCGGCACCGATGCCGCGTGCGGCGCCGGTGACGATGGCGACCCGCTGCGCTGGCTCAGTCATCTTCTTCTCCTTAGTGCCTTGTCGCTGCTCTTTGGTGCCTGTCAGCGCCTGCCCTCAACGGGTCGTGCCTACTGCCCGGTGCCCTGCCGGTAGCGCCGCAGTTCACGGTGGGCGAGCGAGCGCTTGTGCACCTCGTCGGGCCCGTCGGCGAAGCGGAGCGTCCGCGCGCCCGCCCACAGCTGAGCGAGCGGGAAGTCGCCGGTCAGCCCGGCGGCGCCGTGCGCCTGGATGGCGCGGTCGAGCACCCACTGGGCCATCCTCGGTGTAGCGATCTTGATCGCCTGGATCTCGGTATGAGCGCCCTTGTTGCCCACCGTGTCCATCAGCCACGCGGTCTTCAGCACCAGCAGCCTGGCGGCCTCGATCCGCACCCGGGACTCGGCTATCCAGTCCTGCACGACGCCCTGCTCGGCGATGGGCCTGCCGAACGCGACCCGCTGGGTGACCCGGCGGCACATCAGTTCGAGCGCCCGTTCCGCGATGCCGATCATCCGCATGCAGTGATGGATGCGGCCGGGGCCGAGCCTCGCCTGGGCGATCGCGAACCCGTCTCCCTCCCCGCCGAGCAGGTTGACCATTGGCACGCGAGCGTCGCGGAACTCGATCTCCGCGTGCCCGCCGTGGGGGGCGTCGTCGTAGCCGAACACCGTCGTCCCACGCCGGACGGTCACCCCCGGTGTGTCGCGCGGGACCAGGATCATCGACTGCTGGCGGTGCCGCTCCGCCGACGGGCCCGTCTTCCCCATCAGGATGAAGATCTCGCAACCGGGGTTCATCGCCCCCGTCGACCACCATTTTGTGCCGTTGATTACGTACGTGTCACCGTCGCGCTCGATCCTGGTCGCGATGTTGCTCGCGTCCGAGGACGCGACGTCAGGCTCGGTCATGCAGAACGCGGACCTGATGCGGCCGTCGAGCAGCGGCTCAAGCCACCGTTCCTGCTGTTGCGCCGTGCCGAACGCGGCGAGCAGTTCCATGTTGCCTGTGTCGGGCGCCGCGCAGTTCATCGCCTCTGGCGCCAGCGTGGGGCTGTGCCCGGTGATCTCGGCGAGCGGTGCGTACCGCAGGTTGGTCAGCCCCGCGCCGAACCGGTCGTCCGGCAGGAACAGGTTCCACAGGCCGCGTTTGCGCGCCGCTGTCTTCAGCTCCTCGATCACCGGCGGGCGCGTCCAGGTGGCCGACGCCGCCTCCGCCTGCTCGGCGTACACCGGCTCGGCTGGGTAGATGTGCTCGTCCATGAACGCGAGCACCTGCTCGCGCAGTTCCTCGGTACGCGCGTCGAATGCGAAGTCCATGCGTGGCCGCCTCTCGGGTCATGCCCGCCCGCGATGTCGCCCCGCAGCGGCTGCGGGGACAGGACGTCGCGGCACCTCGTCCACACTATTACCCGCCGGTACGCCGGCGTTGACCCGGATCATCATGGAAACTGTCGCGCCGCGCTGGCATCCTGGTACGCGGGGCGTGGTGGGGACGCGGCGGGGACATGGCGGGGGCTTGGAGGGGATGACCAGTGACCTGGAAAGCGGACGCGGCCACGGGCGACGCCGTGGTCAACGGGCACCGGCCCGGCGGGATGACCGAGGGCCGCCTGCCGCCGCAGCCGAGCTGGCGGCGCCCGCACGCCAGGGTCGCGCACGCGTACCGGCATACGCTGGGCGTCCGCCAGCAGTCTGCGTTCGCGAGCTGGGCGTCGTTCACAATGACGTTCGCCGCGGCGCGCGGGATCACCTATGCGATCCGGCATCACGTCCCGCCGTTTCACGACGTCAAGCTGGGCAGCACGCACCTGCACCACTACATCTGGGGTATCGGGCTGATTTCCGGCGTGGGCGTTGTAGCGGTGCACGGCGACAGCGAGCTGCGCAGGCACCCGGTGGTGGGAGCGGCCTACGGGATGGGCCTCGCGCTCGTCGTCGACGAACTCGCGTTGCTGCTCGAACTGCGCGACGTCTATTGGCAGCGGCAGGGCCGCTGGTCGATCGACACCGGCGTAGGCATGATCGGCGCGGCCGGCGGCTACTTCGTGGCGATGCCGTTCTGGCACCACCTGTTCCAAGTCCCGCAAGGAACCGCAAAACATGATCCATAACGGCTGCTTAGGGTGCAGCTGCGCACCGGGCGC
>DATFVJ010000358.1:0-5437 GCA_035260365.1 Streptosporangiaceae bacterium | reverse complement strand
AGGTCATCGGGAGCTTGAGCATCGCGGCACACATCGCCCCGATGCCCATCGCCACCGCGGGAACGAGCGGCAAGCCGGGCAGGTGGGACAGTGCGATCCCGCCCGCCGCGCCGATAAACAGGGAGGGGAACACGGGCCCGCCGCGGAAACTGCTCAACGACCCGGAGTAGGCCAGTCCCTTGCAGGCGATCAGCAGTACCAGCGCGCCCACGGTGTAGGTGGAGGCGTTATTGATCAGCGGGCCCACCGCCGATTGCCCGGAGAACAGTACCTCCGAGGAGCTCTTTCCCGTACCCTGCGCGTACGCGATCGCGAGCAGGCCGATGACCAGGCCCACGACCGGCATGACAAGCACCATCCGCCGCTCGACGTGCGGCCGCAGGAACAGGGCGAGCCGGTGGATGAGCGTCGCGAGCACAGCGGCCGCCACACCGATCACGAGTGCCCAGCCGAACTCGGCCGAATCGGGCCGGGTGAAATGCGGCAGGTTGGGGATGGCCAGCGAGAACGTTCCCCATCCCGTCCACGCGTTCAGGCCGAGGAAGACGAGTGAGCCGATCCCGGCGGCGAGCAGGCCGGGAACCAGGACAAGCTCCAGCGTCGCACCGGCCAGCCCGGAGGCCTCCATCAGCAGGAACGCGCCAAGAAGGGGCGAGCCGAACAGCGTGCTGATGGCGGCGAAGCTCCCCGCCGCGCCCACGACCGCACCCGTCCGCGCGGGCGCATCGCGCTTGGCGAGCCGAAGGGCCAGCAGGCCGAGCCCGCCGCCGATCGCGATCAGGGGCGCCTCGGGCCCGAGCACGACGCCGAGGCTCAGGGTCGCCAAGGCGGCGATGAAGATGCCCGGAAGTTCGATGGGCAACGGCGCCCCGCCCGCTTTGAAACCGTCGGCGGGCGAATGGCCCCCGCTGCCTGGCAGGTACGTGATGGTCAGCGCGACAAGGACACCTGCCACCGCGAGAGGTGGCAGCGGCCACCAGGGCGGCTCGCCGTGGAAGCCAAGCTCGGCAGGCAGGTTCGTGAAGATCCACTGCTGCAGGATCTCGACCAGCTTGAGGAAGCCGTATGCCACAGCGGAGACCGGCACCCCGATGATCGCGGCGAGGACGAGGAGCGCCACGTAGCTCCGGCTCCGCAAGATGGCGAAGGGCTCGGGGGGTGTCGTCACCGCCGCTCCCGGCATCCGGCGGCCCGCCAGGTTCGCTGGCCGGCGGTGGTCCGCTGGGCTCGGGTGCCGGCTGCGGTCCCCCTGGCTCGGCGGCTGGACAAGCTCCGCAAGCGCAGGGCGTCGCGAGCCGGACCGGCGGGAGCGGCCCCGGCCGGTACGCGAAGCAGGTTCAAGATTCCTCCCTGCCCCGGGTTCCTATGACGGTGCGAGGTTGTGCTGCCAAGAAGGAATCGTCGTGCGGTCGGCGCAAGAATGCCTCACCTGACCAGGGTGATTGGCCGGCACCATGGTCAATTGGCACAGCCGGGCAGGCGCAGCCGCGCTGTGTGGCGCGGGTGCCGCCCGGGCGGGGCGGGCTCGTACCGTGGATACGGTGGATGGCGTGGATGACGCAAATAACGTGGACATTGGGACGGGCCGGGCAGGCTGGGCCGAGCCCGTCGGCGGCCCGGCCGAGCCGGTCAGCGACATGGCCGAGCCGGTCAGCGACATGGCCGAGCGCATCCCCGACGTGCGGGCGCTGTCGTCTGGCCTCGCCCGCGCCGGGTATCTGGCCGACGAGCCGCTCGCGACGGCGCTGTTCCTCGCGGTGCGGATGGGACAGCCCATTCTGCTCGAGGGCGAACCTGGCGTGGGCAAGACCGAAGCCGCCAAGGCACTCGCCGCGGTGCTCGACACGCCGCTGGTGCGGCTGCAGTGCTACGAGGGGATCGCCGCGGCCGAGGCGCTGTACGAATGGAACTACCCGCGCCAGTTGCTCAGCATCAGGCTCGCCGAGGCGACCGGCGGCACCCTCCATGACGCGGACCTGTTCAGCGAGGACTACCTGCTTGCGCGGCCGCTGCTCGCCGCGCTTGACCATCGGGGACCGCGGCCGGCGGTGCTGCTGATCGACGAGGTGGACCGGGCGGACGACGAGTTCGAGGCGTTCCTGTTCGAGTTGCTCGCCGAGTCGGCCGTCACCATCCCCGAGCTTGGCACGCGGAAGGCGGCGCTGCCGCCGATCACCATCTTGACCTCCAACCGGACCCGCGATCTGCACGATGCGCTCAAGCGCAGGTGCCTCTACCACTGGATCAGCTACCCGGACACCGGCCGGGTCGCCGCGATCATCCGCCGCCGGGTGCCCGCCACGGCCGGGCACCTCGCCAATCAGGTCGCCGAGTCGGTGCGCAGCCTGCGGGGCCTTGACCTGACCAAGCCGCCGGGAGTCGCGGAGGCCATCAGCTGGGCCACGGCGCTGCACGTGATCGGTGTGGACGAGCTCACGGCGGCCACCGCCGAGCAGACCATGAGCGCGGTGCTTAAGTACTCCGAGGACGGCGACGTCGTGCGGCGGGCGGGCCTCGCCGCGGTCGTCGGCGAGCGCGGCCGGGCATGACGGCAGGACCGGGCGCGGCCGGGCCTGACGGCGCGGCCGGGCCGACGGCGTGACCAGGGCCGACGGCGTGACCAGCGCCGACGGCGTGAACAGCGGCCGCGACCTCGCGACCGTCGCGGCCGGCTTCGGCGCGGCGCTGCACCTCGGGGGGCTGCCCGTGGGGCCGGACCGCTCCGCGCGGTTCGCCCACGCGGTCACGGTCATGCGGCCGGAGACCATCAGGGAGCTCTACTGGTGCGGCCTGGCGACGCTCGTGTCCGACCCGGACCAGATCGAGACGTACGACCGCGTCTTCGCGGCGGTGTTCGGCGGCCTGGTGGATCCGGCCGGGCAGCGCGGCGACCCGAACGCCGATGCGGTGCCCGGCGCCCGCACCAGCAAGGGCCGCGCAGGCAGCGCGGCCGCGTCGGATTCTTTTTCGCACCGTCAAGGTCAGGCGCAGGAGCCGCGGACGCAGGCGCCCGTGCCGGCGATTTCGAGCGCCGCCGAGCGGCTGGCCAGCCGCGACTTCGCGGACCTGTCGCCCGACGAGCTGCCGCTGCTGGCCCAGCTCATGCGCGACCTGGCGCTCGCGACGCCGCCCAGGCGCACCCGCAGGTACCGGCGGACGCCGGCCGGCCGCCGCACCGACCTGCGCGCCACGCTGCGGCGGGCCAGGCGAACGGGCGGGGAGCCGTTCCGGCTGGCGCGTGGCGCGCCCCGAACCCGCCCGCGCCGGCTCGTGGTGCTCTGCGACATCTCCGGGTCCATGGAAGCGCACGCCCGGGCGATGCTCCAGTTCCTGTACTGCGCCACCGGCGGGGCTGGGGCCGAGGTGTTCACGTTCGCGACCAGGCTCACCAGGCTCACGCCGGCCCTCGCGGCGTCCGGGCCGGGCGCGGCGCTGCAGCGGGCGGGCCGGGCGGCGCCGGACTGGTCGGGCGGCACCAGGATCGGTGCCGCGGTCAAGGAGTTCAACGACCGGTACGGGTGCCGTGGCCTGGCCAGGGGCGCAGTCGTGCTGGTCATTTCCGACGGCTGGGAGACGGGCGACCCGGCGCTGCTCGGCGAGCAGATGGCGCGGCTGTCCCGGGTCGCCCACCGCATCGTCTGGGCGAATCCGCGTACCCAGAGCCCCAGATACCGCCCGGAGGTCGGTGGCATGGCGGCGGCGTGGCCGTACTGCGACGCGGTGGTGAGCGCGCACCGGCTGACCGCGCTTGCCGAGCTGGTGGACGCGCTCGCCGATCCGGGCCGGCCGAGGCGGATCCCGGCGAGCCGCGGGCTAGCGCGAGGCCGCGACCCCGCCGCTCTATCTCAAAGGTAAGCAAAGCACTTCCCACCCGAAACGGCGGCTATACCCGGACAAACCAGGCGAAAATGACGTTTTCGGGTGGGAAGTGACCGTAGGTGTGACGTCGCGGATCTGTCAGGCGAGAACCTTGGCCTTGCCTGCCTGGAACTCGGATTCGCTGATGACGCCGCGATCGCGCAGGTCGGCCAGCTTGGCAACTTCATCGGCGCTGCCGGTTCCCGCCGCATCCTTTACGTACGAGCGGAATGCCTGGTCCTGGGCCTGGAGATCGCGGGTCTGCCGCTCGTGCATCTTGTCGCCGCGCGCGATCAGGTACACCAGGACGCCGAGGAATGGCAGCACGATAACGAATAGGAGCCACGCCGCCTTGGCCCAGCCGCCCAGATCGCGGCTGCGGAAGATGTCCATGATGATCCAGAACAGCAGAAAGAGCCAGAGAATCCAGAGGAAGAACCACACCATCGTCAAGAACGCACTCAGCAATGGGTACGACATCTCACAGCCTTCCGTGGACCAGTACGTCCCCCCTACGGGACATCCGTTCTTGGCTGTCAGTCTCACGGGATCATCGCGTACAGACGTCACCCTCATCGGGTGACCTGCCGTCGGCTGGCTGTCAGCGGAGGTGAGAAAGGCGGGGCTGCCGAGGCCCGCGATCACGCAGTACACGGCGCGCTGGATGCGTGCCGCAGCATTCAGGGCGTGCCCGGGGTGCGGCCGCGGCGGCCGATTCTGGCAATGTTGTGGGGGGAGGGAGGAGCCCAGATGACAGTGGCACCCGATCCGGGGACCAACCGGGCCAGCCGTCGCCCGGCCGGCGTGCTCTACCAGTTGCTGCGCGGGACGGGCGAGCACTGATGGCCCGCACACCGGCGAAAGCGCCCGACCGCCAGGACCGCCAGGTCGGCCCGCGCCGCCAGCGCCGCGCGGACCGCCCGCCTCGCACCCGCGGCTGGCGGCGCACGCTGCGATTACTGCGGCTCGGGCTCGTGCTCGTCGTAGCCGGCGCGGTCGTCAACCTGTTGACGCCGCCGTGGGTGTTCCACATCGGCAACCGGTTCACGCCGGCCACGATGTGGGACGGTTACGGCACCGTGCACGCCTCGAACGGCGGCGCCTACGTGCTGTACACGCATCTCCAGGGCGGCCTGAACGTCAGCAGGTACGGCCCGGGCGGCTGCGACGACGTCTCCGGCTGCTCCAACGTGCGGGGCAGCGCGAAGATGTGCACCGAGCGCGGCGCCGTGTACTCCTTCGCGCTGGCCGGCGTCGTGAGCACCTGGTGGAGCACGGACGGCGCGCCCACGTCGATTACCCTGCAGCCGAACCCGCCGCGGTCGATGCCCGGTGGATTCGTCTTCGTGTTCTCCGGCAGCTGGCGCGGAACCGCCCTGCCGGTCGCGAGCGACGACAACTCGTTCACCGAAGTCTTCGCGCCGGGCGGGGCGATCAGGTGGACCACGCCGACCCGCGACGCCGGGGGAGCCGCGGTGACCCTGCGCGCAGGCACCAGCGCGGACTTCGCCCGAGCGTGCGGCGCGCTGCCGCGCGCGTAGCCGGCGGCACGCTCGGCGGGGGTGACCCCGCAACCGGG
>DATFVJ010000357.1:0-6529 GCA_035260365.1 Streptosporangiaceae bacterium | reverse complement strand
AGACGTTCGGGGTCCATTGGCCCTCGGTTCGCGAGTAGTCCAGGTACAGCATGGAGGCGACGGCGTCCGTCATCTACCAAAGCGACTACACGTGGGGTGACCGAGGCTGGCTCGCCGCACGCGCCGGGCGCAACCAGCATCGCGAGCCCATGGCCGTCTACGAGGTCCACCTCGGCTCATGGCGGCCAGGCCTTTCCTACCGCGAACTCGCCGACGAGCTGACCGAGTACGTCACGGGCATGGGCTTCACGCACGTGGAATTCCTGCCCGTCGCCGAGCACCCGTTCGGCGGCTCATGGGGGTATCAGGTTTCCTCGTACTACGCGCCGACAGCGCGGTTCGGGAGCCCGGACGACTTCAGGTATCTGGTGGACCGGCTCCATCAGGCCGGCATCGGCGTGTTCGTCGACTGGGTGCCCGCGCACTTCCCGCGCGACGACTGGGCCCTCGCGCGTTTCGACGGCACGGCGCTGTACGAGGACCCGGACCCGCGCCGCGGCGAGCACCCGGACTGGGGCACGTACGTCTTCAACTACGGCCGCCGCGAGGTGCGGAACTTCCTCGTCGCCAACGCGCTGTACTGGCTCGAGGAGTTCCACGTCGACGGCCTGCGCGTCGACGCCGTCGCCTCCATGCTGTACCTGGACTACTCGCGAACCGAGGGCCAATGGACCCCGAACGTCTACGGCGGGCGGGAGAACCTGGACGCCATCTCGTTCCTGCAGGAAGTCAACGCCACGGCCTACCGCAGGGCCCCCGGCATCTCCATGATCGCCGAGGAGTCCACGGCGTGGCCGGGGGTGACGCGGCCGGTGCACCTGGGCGGGCTCGGGTTCGGCTTCAAGTGGAACATGGGCTGGATGCATGACACGCTCGCGTACCTGTCGCACGACCCGGTGTTTCGGCACTATCACCACCACGAGCTCACGTTCTCGCTGATCTACGCGTTCAGTGAGAACTTCGTGCTCCCGCTGTCCCACGACGAGGTGGTGCACGGCAAGGGCTCGCTGCTCGGCAAGATGCCAGGCGACGACTGGCGGAGGTTCGCGGGCGTGCGCGCGCTTTTCGCCTACATGTGGGCGCATCCCGGCAAGAAGCTGCTGTTCATGGGCTCGGAGTTCGGCCAGGGCGCCGAGTGGTCCGAGGAGCACGGGCTCGACTGGTGGGTGCTCGACGACGACTTCCACCGCGGTGCGCAGCAGCTCGTGCGGGACCTGAACCGGGTGTACGGGGAAACGCCGGCCCTGTGGCAGCAGGACTCGTCGCCTGAGGGGTTCGCCTGGATCGACGCCAACGATGCGGGCGGCAACACGGTGTCGTTCCTGCGGATCGCACCGCCCGCCACCGGGGACGCCGAGCCGGCGGCTGCGGCTGCAGCCGGGGCCGGGGCCGGGACCGGCGAGCCCGAACCGCGCCCCACCGTCATGGCCTGCATCGCGAACTTCTCGGCCGTGCCGCACGAGAACTACCGGATCGGGCTGCCGTTCGCCGGCCGCTGGCGCGAGGTGATCAATACCGACGCTCCCGTCTACGGCGGCAGCGGCGTCGGGAACCTCGGCGCCGTCGAGGCGATCCCCGAGCCGTGGCACGGCAAGCCCGCGTCCGCCGCGCTGACGGTGCCGCCGCTCGGCGTGCTCTGGCTCGTCCCCGGCTGACAGGGCGTCCCCGGCTGACAGGACGTCCCCGGCTGACAGGACGTTCGCGGCTGACAGGGCGTTCGCGGCTGACAGGGCGTTCGCGGGGCCGTCAGAGCATGTCGAGCAGCCATCGCGGGCCGGTTACGGTCGCGCCCGCGGCCTCGCTGCGCCGGCGCAGTTCCCTGTCGGCGGTCACCACCAGGCGGTTGCCGCGCGACTGCGCCGCAAGTTGCGCGATCGTGTCGTCGCCCGAGCCGGGGGCCGCCACCACACGCACAGAACCGGCGACCGGCGACAGCGGCGCCTGCTCAGCCCGGTCCGGCGGCCGGCCCGGCGCCTGGCCCGGCGCCTGGTCTGGTGCCTGGCCCGGCGCCTGGCCCGGTGCCTGGTCTGGTGCCTGGTCCGGTGCCTGGTCCGGCGGCCGGCCGGGGGCCTGGTCCGCGACCGAGCGCGCCGCGCCCTCGACGACCAAGATGATCTCTGGGTACCAGACGTCGAGCGGCGGCACGTGCACGCCCGCGGGCAGGGACGTCACACCGCGAGCGGCGAGCGCGGCGAGCTGATCGCGAAGGCGCGCCGCCGCCCCGGCCCGGTCCCGCCACCAGCCGTCCGCCCGTGAACCCACGACGTTCGCGCCGTCGACAATGATCACGAGCGGCTCGAGGGCGTCTTGCAGCATAGGCCAGGATACGGCGAGGCCGGGATGAAGATCCAGCCGTGCGACAGCCGCGGACGGCACCCAGGCGGCGGCCTGGGTCTCGTAGCTCAGTGGCTCCACGGGCAGCCGCCACGGCAGTTCGCCTATCAGCGTCTCGTACGCCCACCGCCCGTGATCATCACGCACCTCACCACGGATCCGCACCATATCGGCGCGCAGTGTGCTCTCCTCGGCCGCTTCGCGAAGCGCGGCGACGACAGTGGGCTCGCCGCGCCTGCGAGCGCCGCCGAACAGTCCCCAGGTGCCGCCGTGACTGCTCCACATGCTCCGGTGCTGCAGCAGCACCTGGGTCTGCCCGGTCCCGTCGCGCGCGTAGCCGAGCAGCCCGGCGGCACCGAACCGCCCCCAATGGCGATGGCCCCGCTCGCAGCGGATCCAGCCGTCACCGATGAGGTCGAACATCCCGCGACAATAGCCGACCAGCGCCACCCGGCCGGCCCACGCATGTCCGAAACACACCGGCCACAATCGCCGACCCGCGCCCGCGCCTGCCAGGTCGGCTCGTCAGCGCCGCGGATCACGGGTGCCATGACCCATGCGATCCGCGGCGCTGACGGATATGCACAGCGCGGCCACCGCCGGACCTCGCGGCCTGGACACGTTGCGTCATGATGTGTGATTGCGAACCCGTAGGCTGAGACCCATGGCGGACACCGGCCTGGCCGACAAGATCATCGGACTTCGCCAGCGGCGCGGGGGACCGCTGATCCTCGAGCTCGACCTCACCGAGGGGATCACCGACGAGGCACCCGCCGACCCGCTGTCCGCCCTGCTCACGCACCGCAGGAACCGTCTCGGCGACGTGATCGACGCGCTGCGCCGGGCGCAGCGCGACGACCGGGTGAAGGCCCTGGTCGCGAAAGTCGGCGGCCGGCGCATCGGGCTGGCGAGGGTCCAGGAACTGCGCGACGCGGTCACCGAATTCCGCGAGGCGGGCAAGACCACGATCGCGTGGGCGGAGAGCTACGGCGAGTTCGCGCCCGGCAACCTGCCCTACTACCTGGCCACCGCCTTCGGGCAGATCTACCTGCAGCCGTCCGGCGATCTCGGGCTCACCGGGATCGCCATGGAGACGACGTTCTACCGGGGCACGCTGGACAAGGTCGGCGTCGAGTACGAGCTCGCCAAGCGGCATGAGTACAAGAACGCGGTGAACGTCCTGACCGAGCGCGGGTTCGACGGGCCGCACCGCGAGGCGCAGCAGCGGCTGGTCGAGTCGGTCACCGAGCAGCTCACCGAGGCGATCGCCGAGCGCCGCGGCATGTCCGCCGCGGACGTGCGCGCGCTGATCGACCGCGGTCCCTTCGTCGGCGATGAGGCGACGGCGGCGGGCCTGGTCGACGCGCTCGGCTACCGGGACGAGGTCTACGCCGCCGCGCGCAAGCAGGCGGGCGAGCACGCCGAACTGCAGTACGTCGGCCGTTATCACCGCACCCGAACCCTGGCCCGCGGCGCGCGCAGGCTCCCGAACCCCCGCGAGAACTTCGTCGCGCTCGTGCACGCGAGCGGCGCCATCCGGCGAGGGCGCAGCGGGCGCGGCCCGGGCGCGGCCGGCCCGATCGGTTCCGACACGCTGGCGGGCGCTATCCGCGCGGCAATGGCCGACGAGCGGGTCCGGGCCATCGTGCTGCGGGTGAACAGCCCGGGTGGCTCGTACGTCGCGTCGGACACGATCTGGCGGGAGGTGGTGCGGGCGCGCGCCGCCGCGAAACCCGTCGTGGTGTCCATGGGCGACGTCGCCGCGTCCGGCGGCTATTTCATCTCGATGGCCGCCGACGCGATTGTCGCGGAACCTGGCACGCTGACCGGCTCGATCGGGGTGTTCGGCGGCAAGCCGGTCGTCAGTGGCCTGCTCGGCCGGGCCGGCGTGTCCATCGACGCCATTCGCGAAGGCGCGCGGGCGCTGATGTTCTCCACCACCCATCCGTTCAGCCCCGACGAGTGGGAGCGGGTGAACACCTGGCTCGACCGCATCTACACCGATTTCACCGCGAAGCTCGCGGAGGGCCGGCGGATGACCGCGGAGCAGGTCCACCAGGTCGCCCGCGGCCGCGTCTGGACCGGCGCGGACGCGGCGGCCAACGGGCTGGTCGACGAGCTCGGCGGGCTTGAGGTAGCGGAACGGATCGCGCGGCGCCGGGCCGGCCTGCCGCCCGGCGCGCCGGTCCGCCCATTCCCACGGGCCAGCCCGCTGGACCGGCTGCGCACGCCGCAGTCGAGCGAGGACCGCTCGGCCGCGGCGGCACGGCTCGGCACCGGCCTGCTCGCGGCCGGGGCGCTGGCCGAGACCTGGGGACCGGTGGCGCAGTTCGCGGCCAGGCTCGGCCTGCCGGCCGGCGGCCCGCTGCTGCTGCCGGGAAACTGGATGATCAATTGACGATCCGCCGGCGCACCGGGGCCGCGCTGTGCCGTCCCCGCCGCGGCACGGGTCGCGGGCCGGCGCAGGCCCGCCGCGGCGCAGCGGGCCGGGCCCGTAACCGCGGAACACCACGATCCCGAACGGCTCACGCTCGGTGACACGGGACGATTCCGGCGCCGCGCTCGCGGGGTGGGCGAGCGGCGTGGCGGTCGTCACGGTTCGTGACGGGCGCGACGACGTCGGCGCGACGGTGAGCGCGTTCTGCCCGGTATCGGAGGAGCCGCCGATCGTGGCGGTCAGCCTGCTGTCCGGCTCCTATCTCGCGGAGGTCCTCGGCCGGCAGGACGCGTTCGCGGTGACCATCCTCAGCGAGCGGCAGCGCGTGCTCGCGGGACGTTTCGCCGCGGCCGGCCGGCCGAGCGCGCGGCGGCTGCTCGACGGCGTGGAGCACGTGCGCGGCAGCCGTTCTGGATCACTCATCCCCGCATCGGGCGTGGCGGCGATCGACTGCGCGGTCAGGCAGCGGCTGCCCGCGGGCGACCATCTGCTGCTGATCGCCGACGTCGCCGCCGCGGTCTACGTCGACGATGCCGCGGCGCCGCTCCTCCGCTTCCGCGGCCGCTACCCGCTGCTAGCCCGCGGGGAAGACCCCCCGTCGTCCACCGGGCATCTGGGCGTTTCCGGCCCATGACCTGCGGCCTCCGGACCTGGGTGTTTCCTGGCCCGAGGTTATCTGAGGTGGCCTGCGGTTGGCTCAGGTGACGGGCGCGCGTATCAAAGGGCGCCCAGCATGAGGTGCGCGAGGCAATCAAGGCTCGCCCAGAGTGGTGAGCCGCTGCACTACGTAGTCAAGATGGTGCGCAGTGCCTATCTCCCGCCACGTGGAAGCGTCACCAGGCCCGTGCCCACGTGGGTTCGCGATCCTGGCGTCAGCGCTGCCCAGGGCGGCACCAACGAAGTCGGGATGCCTGGCAATGCTCTCGCACACTTCGTAGAACTGCTCGTTGCCGCGAGGATCGTTGCGGCGACCCTCAAGGACAAGCCACCTGTCGGCAACGGTGTAACGCAGCTGAGGAGAAGCCCGGTGCGGGAGCCCGGTCACCAGGGCTGGGTGCGCGATGGCATAGTCGCCGAACGTCGGTAGCCGCGGGAGCCTCCTGCGCTGCCGCAGGTGGTCGTAGAGCGTAGCGTCATACCGAAGCGGTTCGCCGAGTGTCCAGGCGCTGAACGCGGACAGGTCGGCAGGAAATGCCCCTGCCGTCAGAATGACCTCGCGCCACTCGTCGATTGCAGTCAGCCCTCGCAGTGCGTCAGCTACCAGGCGGGAACCAGCCCGGACGCTCAGGTCGCCGTTTGCAGCGCCGACGTCAAGTATCAAATCCACCTCCCAACGGGCGGAGCCGAGGACATGCAGCAACTTGGTCAGGGCTGCATCAATGTCCTCGGAATCCTCGTCCAGATCCTCAGCACCAAGCCGGATCGCAACGCCGCGGCGTATGTCGGCGTGCAGGGTGGCTGCGTCGCGGTGGGCCTGCGGGTCGTCATCAAGTCGCACGACGGGGATGGCGTTGACCCCGTGGTCCATCGCAGCAGCAATGGAGTGGCCAACAGCCCCGAAGCCGTCTCGCAACACCACTTCAGTCGCGAGGGAGCCCGCGTCGAGCAGGAGTCGGTTGCCTGCCCATGTCTGCATTCTCTTCGTCGTCCGCTCGATGACAGATCGCAGTTGGGCGGCTCTCTGCGCCTCGTCTGCCAGCCCGGGCACAATCTCCACAATGGGCAGAGTGTGCTGGCGGGTTGAGGGCTGGATTGAGT
>DATFVJ010000356.1:0-6637 GCA_035260365.1 Streptosporangiaceae bacterium | reverse complement strand
GCGCGCCCGGCCGGGAGTCCAGCCGCGCGCAAGCCGGCGCGCGTAGCCTGGCCCGCGTTCACCGCTGTTTCGAGCAGACTGCCTGGAGGTCGCCGTCGTGTTGCGCCGCAGCCTGTTGGCCGCGTCGAAAAGCGCCCGCATCCGCAGCTTCGTCAGCACCGGCCGCTACACCAGGGATGTCGTCGCCCGTTTCGTCGCCGGTGAGACGTCGGCGGACGCGATAAGAGTTACCGAACGGCTGCGCGGCGACGGCCTGCTTGTCACGCTCGACCACCTGGGTGAGGACACGACCGAGCCCGAGCACGCGGCCGCCGTCGCCGACGAGTACATCCGGCTGATCGAGGGCCTCGCCAGCGCGGGGCTGCTTGGTGGTGGGCCGGCTGGTGGTGGGCCGGCTGATGGCGGGGCGGCTGGCGCCGGCGGGCCGGGCGGGACGGCCGCGTCCCCCGCGACCGGCGCCGCCGAGGTATCGGTCAAGCCGACCGCGGTCGGGCTGCGGCTCGCGGCGAACGGTGCGAAGACCGCGGCCGGGCACATCGCGAGGATCTGCGCGGCGGCACGCGGCGCGGGCACCACGGTCACGGTTGATATGGAAGATCATCTGGGGGTGGAGCCGACCCTGCGCATCGTCGCGGATCTGCGCACGGAGTTCGCCGACCTGGGTTGCGTGCTCCAGGCCTATCTGCGGCGTACCGAGCGGGACTGCGAGCAGCTTGCCGTTCCCGGGTCGCGGGTGCGGCTGTGCAAGGGCGCGTACCGGGCGCCCGGCGATGTCGCGTTTTCCAGCCGCCACGAGGTCGACCGCTCCTACGTCAGGTGCCTGCGCGTGCTGATGGCCGGGCCCGGGTACCCGATGCTGGCCACCCACGACCCCCGCATGATCAAGATCGCCCTCGCGCAGGCGGCGCTGACCGGCCGGCCAGCGAGCAGCTACGAGCTCCAGATGCTGTACGGGGTCAGGCAGGCAGAGCAGCGCAGGCTCGCGGAGTCGGGCTCGGCGATGCGCGTGTATGTGCCGTATGGGAGCGACTGGTACGGCTACCTCGTGCGCCGCCTGGCTGAGCGCCCGGCCAACCTGGCGTTCTTCCTCCGCGCGCTCGCGTCACGGCGGTGACGGGCGCGGCCGGATAAACTGCCCGGATGATTGCGATTATCGGCGCGGGAAAGATGGGTGAGGCCCTGGCCTTCGGCCTGTTGCGCGCGGGCCGGCCGCCGTCCGACGTGATCGTTGCGGTGCGTCGGCTCGAGCGCGGCATCGAGTTGCGCGAGCGCTACGGCGTGGACGCGATGAGCGCGGCGGAGGCCGCCAAGATCGCCCAGACGCTCGTGCTCGCGGTGAAACCACAGGACATGGCGGCGGCCCTGGACGAGATAGCGCCGTGCGTGCCCCCGGGGCGGCTGGTGGTGTCGGTGGCGGCGGGCATCACGACCGGCTTCATCGAGGGCAGGCTCGGCCACGATCTGCCCGTGGTCCGCGTCATGTCGAACACGCCGGTACTCGTCGACCAGGCGATGAGCGTGATATCGGCGGGGCGTTTCGCCGGTGCGGAACATCTCAAGCGGACGGAGGAACTGCTGCGCCCGGTCGGCAAGGTGCTTCGCATCCCCGAGTCACAACAGGACGCCGCGACCGCACTGTCCGGGACCGGCCCCGCGTACGTGTACTACCTCGTCGAGGCGATGGTCGACGCCGGGCTGCTGCTCGGGATCCCGCGCGCCGCGGCGCTGGAAATGGTCATTCAGACCGTCGGCGGCGCGGCCGCGATGCTGCGCGAATCGGGCGAGCATCCGGTGCTGCTCAGGGAGGCCGTGACCTCTCCGGGGGGGACCACCGCGTCGGCCGTGCGCGAGCTTGAGAAGCACGGCGTCCGCGCGGCGTTCCTCGCCGCCATCGAAGCCGCGCGTGACCGGGGCCGCGAACTGGGCGCGCAAGGGTAGCCGGGTCACGTGACCGCGGGGACCGCGGACGACGCCCCGGGCCGCACGCTCCAGGTGATCTGGGACGACGCGCTCACCTCCTACGACTTCGGGCCCGGGCACCCGCTCGCGCCCGTCCGGGTGGAGCTCACCATGGCGCTGGCCCGCGCGATGGGCGTGCTCGACGCGCCGGGGGTTTCCACGGCCGCGCCGGACCCGGCCGGTGACGCGCTGCTCGAACTGGTGCACGACCCCGCCTACATCGCCGCGGTGCGGCGCGCGGGCGAGACGATGGCGCCCGATCCGCGGTTCGGCCTGGGCACGCCGGACAATCCCGTGTTCGCGGGGATGCACGCGGCCTCGGCGCTCGTGGCCGGCGCCACCGTCGCCGCGGCCCGCGCCGTGTGGACCGGCGCCGCGAACCCCGGGCATGCTCTGCCCGCGACGGGTCACGCCGCGAACATGGCGGGCGGCCTGCACCACGCGATGCGCGGGTCGGCGAGCGGGTTCTGCGTGTACAACGATCCGGCGATAGCCATCAAGTGGCTGCTCGCCGAGGGCGCGGAGCGGATCGCCTACGTTGACCTCGACGTGCACCACGGGGACGGCGTCCAGGCCGCGTTCTACGCCGACCCGCGCGTGCTGACGATCAGCCTGCACGAGAATCCGCGCACGCTTTTCCCTGGCACCGGCATGCCGTCGGAGACCGGGTCGGGCGCGGGCGAGGGCTACGCCGTCAACGTCGCGCTGCCCGCAGGCACGGGTGATCGCGGCTGGCTGCGGGCGTTCGACGGCGTCGTCCCGCCGCTGGTGCGCGAGTTCCAGCCGCAGGTGCTCGTCAGTCAGCACGGCTGCGACAGCCACCGGCTCGACCCACTCGCCCATCTCGAGCTGAGCATCGATGCCATGCGGGCCGCCTACTCCGCCGTGCACCGGCTCGCGCACGAGGCCGCGGGCGGGCGCTGGCTGCTGACCGGCGGCGGCGGTTACGCGCTCGTCCAGGTGGTGCCGAGGGCGTGGACGCACGTGCTGGCCGAGGCGGCGGGCGCGCCCATCGACCCGGCGGCGCCGACACCGCTCGGGTGGCGTGAATACGCCCGGTCGCGGACCGGGGAGCACGCGCCCGAGTCGATGACCGACGGGGAGCCCGCCGTGTACACGCCGCTGCACCGCGGTTACGATCCGTCCGATCCGGTGGACATGTCGATCATGGCGACCCGGGCCGCGGTGTTTCCCGCCCACGGCCTCGATCCTCAGCCCTGACACCGGCCCTGTCGGCCGGACGGCGAGCTGATGGCCGTGGCGGCAGGAGTCTCCTGGGCCGGGGATTGCCTGACCTCCCTGGGCGGGGCGGCAGGGGGCTGTGGGGACAAAAGACCTACCTCGCCGGGGTTGCACCATTCTGTACGGGACTTACCCTGGAGACGTGCGTGACTGATGCGCAGATTTCCGGCCGGACGTACTCAGGTCACGCGCGGAAGAGGGCAATCAATGGATGCAGGCGACCGTCCGCTGAGCGAAGTGAAGTTCCTGACCGTGGCAGAAGTTGCCTCGATCATGCGCGTTTCCAAGATGACCGTCTACCGGCTGGTGCACTCAGGCGAACTTGAGGCGATCCGGGTGGGCCGGTCATTCCGTGTGCCAGAACAGGCAGTGCACAGCTACCTGGAAGACGCGTTCGTCGCGACCGGCTGAGTGCGCCCTGGATGACCGGACGGTCGTCCAGGGTTTCGCGCCGCCGGGATCCACGCACCGGCCTGGGCCCGGTCAGAAGGAACACGCGGCACTGAGGGCGCTGGCAGTGGCGGTACCCTTACACCGGGCATGCGCCTGGTATCCGGTGTACATGTCGGCGTGCCCGTCCCCTCGGGTTGAGTGAAGGTGGTGTCGTGGGTTCTGTCATCAAGAAGCGCCGCAAGCGAATGGCCAAGAAGAAGCACCGTAAGCTCCTGAAGAAGACGCGTATCCAGCGCCGCAACAAGAAGTAGCGGCGCCGCGGACCGCCGCGGCAAACCGCCGCAGCCGCTGAGGCGGCTGCGCGGCACCGCGGGCAGGGGGGCGTTGCGGACAGGGGGCGTTGCGGACAGGGAGCAGGCGATGGCTCGAGTGGTCCTCGTGACCGGCGTCTCCGGCTATCTCGGCGCCGAGGTGGCCGGGGCCCTGCGGCATGCACCCGGTATTGAGCGCCTGATCGAGGTGACAGGCCCCGACCTGGCCAGCGACGCGGCGCGCGGGCCCCGCGCGCAGGAAGGGCCGGCGGTCGGCTGGCCACTGGAAGGACCGGGGCAGCCGGACGAGGTCCTCGTCCGGCTCGACGTGCGGACCAGCCAGCTAGGGGACCTGATCAAGGCGACGGGCGCGGACACCGTGGTGCATCTGGGTCTGGCCACGACACCCGCGAGCGCGGGCGGGCGCGCCTCGATGAAGGAGACCAACGTCATCGGCACGATGCAACTGCTGAGCGCGTGCCAGCGGTCCGCGACCGTGCGAAAGCTGGTGGTGCGCTCGAGTACCGCGGTGTACGGCACATCTCCCCGCGATCCCGCGGTTTTCACCGAGGATATGGAGCCACGGGCCAGCCATGGGTACGCCAGGGACGTCCTCGACGTCGAGGGGTACGTCCGTGGCCTGGTGCGGCGGCGGCCGGACATGACCGTGTCCGTCCTGCGGTTCGTGAACTTCCTGGGGCCGCGCGTCGATTCGCCGCTGACGCAGTACTTCACGATGCAGGCGGCGCCGACCGTGCTCGGCTTCGACGCGCGGATCCAGTTCGTGGACATTTCCGACGGCGTCGAGGTGATCAGGCGCATGGTCGTGGAAGATCACCCCGGGACGTTCAACGTGACCGGGCGCGGTGCCATGTTCATTTCGCAGTGCCTGCGCCGCGGCGGGCGCGCGGCGGTGCCGATGCCCGCGAAGCTGTTCGCCACGGTAGCTGACCTCGGCCGCGGAGCATTCCCTGACGTGACCCGCGATCAGCGCGACCTGCTCAAGTACGGGCGAGTGGTGGACGGGGCCAAGCTCGAGGGCGAACTGAACTGGACGCCGCGGCGCACTACCGAGGAGGCGTTCGACGCCTTCGCCGCGGACGCCGGGCTCGGGCCGAGCCCGGCCGTTGTCGTCGCCGGCCGGTTCCTCGCCGTGCTGCTCGAGGCCGTCTCACCAGCGGGGGGCGCGGCGACGTGACGGACCGCAGCGTGACGGACCGCAGCGTGACGGACCGCAGCGTGGCGGACGGCGCCCTGCCAGACGGCGGCGCCGCGGACGGCGGCGGGCCTGGCCGCGGCGTGCTTGGCGCAGCCGGCGCCGGCGCCGCGGAGCGGATCGCATCGTTGCTCACGTTCCTGCGCCGCCGGCTGAACGGCGAGTACGAGATCGACGAGTTCGGCTTCGACCCAGACCTCAACGAGACCGTGCTGATGCCACTCGTCCGCTGGCTGTACCAGCACTGGTTCGAGGTGCGGACGCGCGACATGGGCAACGTGCCGGCCTGCGGTGGCGCGCTCGTCGTGTGCAACCACTCGGGCACGCTGCCCGTCGACGCGATGATGCTCCAGGTCAGCCTGCTCGACGAGCACCCGGCGCACCGGCACCTGCGGCTGCTCGGGGCGGATCTGGTCTATTCGATGCCTGTGCTGTCCCATCTGGCCAGGAAAACCGGGCACGCGCTGGCCAGCCCGGCGGACGCGGAGCGGCTGCTGCGCCTTGGCGAGCTCGTCGGGGTGTGCCCGGAAGGCTACAAGGGCCTGGGCAAGCCGTTCTCGCAGCGGTATAACTTGCAGCGGTTCGGCCGTGGCGGCTTCGCCGCGTCCGCGATCGGTGCGGGTGTGCCGATCATCCCCTGCGCGATCGTCGGCGCCGAGGAGATCTTCCCCATGCTCGGCAATGCCCGGCCGATCGCGCGGTTGCTCGGGCTTCCTTACTTCCCGATCACCCCGCTGTTCCCCTGGTTCGGGCCGATCGGTGCGATACCGCTGCCGTCCAGATGGCTCATCGGGTTCGGCGAGCCGGTGCCGACGGACGGGTACGAGGCGGGCGCGGCCGACGATCCCGCGATCGTCTTCGAGCTCACCGATCAGGTGCGGGAGATCATCCAGCAGCTACTGCGTCAGCTCCTCGCCGAACGCGGCAACGCCTTCGGCTGACGGCGCCGCCTTCTGCAGCCGGGTCATCGAACCCCGTCAGGCCAGACCCAGGCCCACTGCCGTCTCGATGCGCCGGGCTGGGACTCACGCCGCAGCCGGGCAAGATCATCTGCTATCTCGATCGTCTCTTAATGCGGGTGGAACCGCGTGGCTGGGCGCCTCGCGGAAGCACCCAGCCGCACGGGGTTAGATGCGCCGCTCCTGTCCCCATCTGCCGGTGGCGATGCCCACGGCATCGTCTATGTGCCCGGCGGCTTCCTCGAAGGCCATCGCCTGTCCACGGCAGAGGGCGGCGCGGATGGGGTCGGCAGCTAGTTCGTCGGCGCGCTCGGTGTACAGCTTCACGTTGTCGCGGAAGCCGTCGCGGGCCTCCAGCAGGGCACAACCGAACCGGCGCAGGGTTGCCAGGTCCGCGCCGGTCAGCGGGGTCACGCGCGGCGGGGTGTCATTCATGGTGGCAGCTCACCGGTTCCGGCCGCCCGATCGACAGTTCACCCAGCTTCGCCGCCAGGCCGGCGATGTCCGGCGCGTTGACCAGTGCCCGGTACGGGTGACCGGCGGGCGGTGCCGCCCAG
>DATFVJ010000355.1:0-11951 GCA_035260365.1 Streptosporangiaceae bacterium | reverse complement strand
GCCGCGCCTCGGTACCGTCCCCGCCCACGGCGTACCCTGCCAACAGCGGACGGGCGATCTTTGGCCGGCGATTTCCCCGCTGGCTCAACATCGTAGTGCGCGAAACCTCGGCGCGGGCCGGCGGCAGACCTTCCTGAGAGCAGGCTGTGACGCGTCCCTGAACACTCCGCGATCGTTGCTACGGTCCCTGTCATGAGGCGTGGTGGATGGCGTGGCCGGCGGGGACGGATCGTGGCCGCACTTGTGGCCGCCCTCGCCGTGGTCGCCGGTGTGATCGCGATCGCGGCGGCCGCCGGCGGGCCGGCCCCGGTCATCGTCCGCGACCTGCGCATCGCGGTGGCGGACGGGCCCCGCGGCGACCAGCGTGTCGTGCTCGACGCCAGCTTCTACACCCCGGCCGGCACCGCACGGGTCCCCGCGATCTTGCTGGCGCACGGGTTCGGTGAGACCAAGGACGCCGTCGGTGCGCAGGCGAGGCAGCTGGCCCAGGCCGGTTTCGCCGTGCTCACCTGGTCCGCGCGGGGGTTCGGCGCTTCTACCGGGCAGACCGCGCTCGACTCACCCGACTACGAGGTCAAGGACACCGAGCAGCTCGTCACCTGGCTGGCCCGCCAGCCACGGGTCCTGCTCGACGGGCCCGGCGACCCCCGCGCCGGGATCGCGGGCGCGTCCTACGGCGGCGGGCTCGCGCTGCTCGCCGCCGCCTATGACCGCCGGATCGACGCGATCGTCCCGCAGATGGCGTGGAGCAACCTCGGGACCGCGCTGTTCCCCAACGCGGCTGGCGGCGGCCCGGTGAGCGGTGTCTTCAAGAAGCAGTGGGCCGGCCTGCTGTTCGCCCAGGGCGCGGTGGGGTTCGGCGCGGCCGGCCAGCAGGCCCCGGCCGGACAGGCGCCGGGCGGCACCGCGTCGAGCGGCTACGGAGCGTCGCCGCAGTGCGGCCGGTTCACGCCGCAGATCTGCGCCGTCTACCAGCAGGTCGCCACGCTGGGGCGGCCGACGCCGCAGGCGGTCGCGCTGTTGCTGCGGTCAAGCCCGGCGAGCGTCGCCGGCCGGATCGACGTGCCCACCCTGCTGATCCAGGGGGAGAACGACTCGCTGTTCGGGCTCGACCAGGCCAGCGCCAACTACGACGCGATCCGGCGTAACGGCGCGCCCGTCGACATGGTCTGGTTCGCCGGCGGCCACGACGGCGGCGACCAGGAGACCGCTCGGGTGAACGACCTGACCACGCAGTGGTTCGACCGCTGGCTGAAGCCGGCGCATCCGGCGCAGGCCGGCCGCGGCACCGGGCAGCCCGCGTTCGCGGTCAGCCGGCGCCTCGGCTTCGACCCGTCGACTGACACCGAGAAGCTGGGGGTGGCCACCGCGGCCAGCTACCCCGGCCTGAACGGGACCAGGCACGCGACGGTGCGGCTGGCCGGCCCACCTGCGACGATCATCAATCCGCCCGGCGGGACACCGCCCTCGATGTCCGGGTTCCCCGGTCTTGGCCTGGGCGCGGCCGGATCGGGGTCGTCGGCGGGATCGGCGGCGGGCGCCCTGACGTTCGACATGCCCGGCCAGAGCGCGGCATTCACGTCCGCTCCACTGTCGGCGCCGCTGCACGTCACCGGCGCGCCCACGGTGGCCATCAGTGTCAGCGGCGCCGCCGACATCACGCTTTTCGCCAAGGTCTACGACATCGACCAGGCAGGCAACGCGACGCTGCCCTTCCAGCTCGCCGGGCCGCTTCGGGTGACCGGGCCCGCCGCCGGCCGCGTGGTCACCGTCGCGCTCCCCGCCATGGACTACGGCTTCGCCGCCGGGCACCGGCTCCGGCTCGTGCTTGCCACCACCGATTTCGCCTACGGGACGCCGGCGGCGCCCGCGACCTACCAGGTGGCGCTGGCCGGGCCGGGCCTGTCGGTGCCGATGGACCCCTCCCTCACCGCCGCGAACGCGAGCGTGCCGTGGTGGGTGTGGGCCGCGCCGGCCGCGGCACTGGTGGTGGCCGCCTTGATCCTCATCGGCCGGCGCAGGGAGAAAGAAACGATCTTCCCGGGCCTGGCCGGCGTTCCGCTCGAGATCACCGGCCTGACCAAGCGCTTCCGCGACGGCCAGCTCGCGGTCGACGACCTGTCGCTGCGCGTGGACGGCGGCCAGATCCTGGGCCTGCTCGGCCCGAACGGGGCCGGGAAGACCACCACGCTGCGCATGCTGATGGGCCTGATCCATCCGGACGCCGGCACCATAACGATCTTCGGCCGGCGCGTCCATCCTGGTGCGCCCGCACTTTCCCGACTGGGCTCGTTCGTGGAGGGACCCGGTTTCCTGCCGCATCTGTCCGGCCGGGCCAATCTAGACCTGTACTGGCGCGCGACCGGGCGGCCGGCCGCCGACTCGCACGTGGCGGAGGTGCTCGAAGTCGCCGGGCTCGGGGCGGCCATCGACCGGCGGGTCCGCGCCTACTCACGCGGCATGCGGCAGCGGCTCGCCATCGCCCAGGCCATGCTCGGCCTGCCCGACCTGCTCGTGCTCGACGAGCCCATGAACGGCCTCGACCCGCCGCAGATCAGGGAGATGCGCGACGTACTGCTCCGCTACGCCGCCCGTGGCCGCACGGTGATCCTGTCGAGTCACATGCTCGCGGAGGTCGAGCAGACCTGCACCCACGTGGTGGTCATGAACCTCGGGCGGCGGCTCGCCGCGGGCCCGGTGAGCGAGATCATCGGCGAAGGGTCGGCGCTCGTGGTGGGCACCGCACAGGCCGGCCGCGCCGCGGAGGTGCTCAGCGCGCTCAGCGGGATCGAGGGCGCGGAGCCGCACCCGGACGGTGTGCTTGTCCACCCCAACGGCGTGCCCGCCTCGGCGGTCGTCGCGGCGCTCGTCGGCGCGGGGATACCGGTGGACCGGGTGACACCCAACCGCCGCCTCGAGGACGCGTTCCTGGCCCTGATCGCAGGCCCCGCCACCGACCAGATTCCGGTAGCCGCGCCGACCGCCGCGCAGGAGGCACTCTGATGGCCGCGAACGCAAGCGCCCCGTCCTCAAGCGCCCCAGTGCCGTCCCCCGGCGCACCGTCCCCCGGCGCACCCACGGCGTCCTCGAGCGCACCGTCCTCGAGCGCACCGGGGTACAGCCCGCACCGCACGCTGCCGTTCTCCGTCGAGGCGATCCGCCAGCTTCGGCGGTGGCGGACGATCGTGGCGTTCATCATCCTGCTCGTCCTGCCCTGGGTCCTGGTCGGCGCGTTCGAGCTCGGCGGCCCCCCGCAGCCGGGCAGCGGCGCGCCCGGCCTGGTGGACCTCGCGACGCTGGGCGGGCTCAACTTCGCCGCGTTCAGTTTCTTCGCCTCCGCCGGCTTCCTCCTGGTGGTCGCGGTGGCGCTGTTCTGCGGCGACACGGTCGCGAGCGAGGCAAGCTGGTCGTCGCTGCGATACCTGCTCGCCGCGCCCGTTCCGCGGGCCAGGCTGCTGCGCCAGAAACTCGCCGTCGCCCTCGCCTACTCCAGCGTCGCCGTGACCAGTTTCCCGCTGATGGCGCTGCTGGCCGGGACGCTGGCGTTCGGCTGGCATCCGCTTCGGCTGCCGGGCTCCGGCGTGGAGCTTCCGGCCGGCACGGCGCTGGCCCGGATGGTTGTCGTGCTTGGGTACGTCCTCGTCACCGAGCTGGTGGTCGCGGGGCTGGCCTTCCTGCTCTCGGTGTCCACCGACTCACCGCTCGGCGCCGTCGGCGGCGCGGTCGGGCTGGTGATCGTCAGCAACATCCTCGACGCGGTGACGGCACTCGGGTCATGGCGGCAGATCCTGCCCACCCACTGGCAGTTCGCCTGGCTCGACGCCATGCAGCCGCAGATCTCGTGGGGCGCCATGATCGAAGGCGCCTCGGTGTCGGTGTCCTACGCGCTGGTCCTTTTCGCCCTGGCGTTCCGCCGCTTCCGGATGAAGGACATCGTGTCGTAACAGGCCGCGGCCCAGAGCCTGATCCATCACGGCTGCCGCGTTGTGTCACGAACCATAAGATCCGTTCTGTGCGCGTCCTGATGCCGCTGCCCGACCACGACTTCGACATCACCGAGGTCGCCGTGCCCTGGCACATCCTCACCACGGCCGGGCATCAGGTGACGTTCGCCACCGAGCGGCCGGGAACGGTCCCGGCCGGCGATCCCCGCCTGCTTACCGGCGTGCTGTTCGGCAGGCTGGGAGCGGCCGCCGAGCCCAGACGCTACTACCGGCAACTGGCCGGCAGCGACGAGTTCGCTGCCACGATCGGCTGGGGCGACCTCGACCCGGCCGGCTTCGACGGCATGATCCTGCCCGGCGGCCACGCACCGGGCATGCGCCAGTACCTGTCGGCCGCGGCCCTGCAGGAAAAGGTCGCGCAGTTCTGGGGGCTCGGCCGGCCGGTGGGCGCGATCTGCCACGGCGTGCTGGTGCTGGCGCGGACGAGGGACCCGGCCACCGGCCGCAGCGTCCTGGCCGACCGCCGTACCACGTGCCTGCCCAAGTACCTGGAGCGCGGCGCGTACCTGCTCACCGCGTGGCGGCTCGGCCGCTACTACCGGACGTACCCGGCCTACGTGGAGGACGAGGTGAAGGCTGCTTTGGCCGCGCCCGCACAGTACGAGCGCGGGCCGCGGGTGCTGGCCGCGCGCGGCACCGCGAGCGACGACTCGGCCGCGTTCGTCGTCGAAGACCGCAACTACATCTCGGCGCGCTGGCCGGGCGACGCGTATCTGTTCGGCCAGCGCTTCCTCGCCGCCCTCGCGGGCTGACCGGGACGTGCCGGCGCCGCGCTTCGTCGTGCAGCTGCACGACGCGACGACCCTGCATTTCGACCTGCGCCTGCAGGCCGGCGAGGTGCTGCGCTCGTGGGCGGTGCCCAAGGGGCCGACGCTCGACCCGGCGGTCCGGCGGCTGGCCGTGCCGGTCGAAGACCACACCATGTCGGCGGGTGAGTTCGAGGGCGTGCACGAGGGCCAGCGGCGCGGCAGCGGCGCTGTGATCATCTGGGACGAAGGCACCGCCGAGATCCTGCGCGACGAGCCGGGCCACGTGTCGTTCGTGCTCTACGGCCACAAGCTGTCGGGTGGCTTCGCGCTGACCCGGACCGGTCCGGGTCGCTGGATCCTGGTCAAGGTCCGCGACGAGCACGCCCGGCCGGGCTCCGACGTCGTCGCGGAGCGCCCGGCGAGCGTGCGCAGCGGCAAGACGTGGCAGGAGGTGCGAGGCGAGCAGAGCGCGGAAGGCGACGGCACCGGGGGGTCGCGGTGAGTGGGCTGACGCAGCAAGACCTGGCAGGAGCTCCAGAACGAACGAACCGGGGACGGTGCGGGCGCGTAGGCTCCCGTCCAGTGACAGAACTATCGGCCGAGGGGGTCAGGTGGCCGGCATACCAGAGCCGGAAGACATCGCAGACGAGCAAGTCGGGCTGGTCATCGGCACGGTGCCCGCGACACCGCTGCAGTTCACCGTGGGACTCGCGGCCGGGCGGTACCTGCAGCTCGACGACGTCGTCGTCACCTTCCGCGAACTGCCAGGCCTGGCGCCCATCCAGATCGCCGGGGTGGTAACCGACGTGGAGGCCGCGCTCGAGGGCGCGCGGTTCGCCTCCGACGTCTTCCTGGTCGAGCAGGGCGCGCTTCCCGCGCAGGTGAGCGAGGTCGCGGAGGTGACCGTGACCCGGGTCGAGCCCGAGGTGTACGTACCGCCGCTGCCCGGCGCGCCGGTGGCCCGCGCCACCGGGCCGCAGCGCGAGACCGCGCTGTACTTCGACGAGATGGGCGCGGCGCGGGTGCCGATCGGGTTCGGCCGGGACGGGCAGCCGGTCTTCGTCAACTTCGAGTTCCTCGACGGTACCCGCGGCGCGCACGTGTCGATCTCCGGGGTTTCCGGCATCGCGACCAAGACGTCGTTCGCGACGTTCCTGCTGCATTCGATCACCAACTGCGGCGTGCTCGCGGGCGAGGCGCACAACACGAAGGCGCTGATCTTCAGCGTCAAGGGCGAGGACCTGCTGTTCCTCGACTACGCGAACAGCCGGCTCACCGACGCGGCGCGTGCGCGTTACAAAGACCTGGGCCTGCCTGCGCAGCCGTTCGGGAATGTGCGGGTGTTCGCCCCGCCGCGCCGAGGCGATCCGGCGGGCACACCGGATGTCGCCGCCCGGGACCGGGCCGTCAGCCCGTTCTTCTGGACACTGGCGGAGTTCTGCGAGCAGGAGCTGCTGCCGTTCATGTTCGCGGACGCCGAGGACGAGCGCGCGCAGTACACGATGCTCATCGGGCAGGTCGCGGCGCGGCTGCGGCGCGACGGCGTCCCGGTCGGCGACGACGGCGCGATCAGGATCCGGGGCGCCGATCCGGCCAGCGGGACGATCATCCGCACCCTCGCCGGCCTGGTCGACCTGCTCGAGGCCGAACTCGGCGACGACACGCTCCGCGGCGGCTGGGTCGCGGGCTCCGCGGCGACCGGCAGCGTGAACGCGTTCCTGCGGCGGTTGCGCTCCGCGGTCCGGCCGCTCTCTGTGATCATCCGCGGGGACCTCGGCCACCGCGGTGAGCGGTCGATCACCACGTCGAGGGCGCAGGTCACCGTCGTCGACCTGCACAACCTGCCCGACCGGGCGCAGCGGTTCGCCGTCGGGGTCACCCTGCAGGGCGAGCTTGCCCGCAAGGAACGCCAGGCCTCCGCGCGCCCGCTGATGTTCGTCATGCTGGACGAGCTCAACAAATACGCGCCCCGCGAGGGCGACAGCCCGATCAAGCAGATTCTGCTCGACGTCGCGGAACGCGGCCGCTCGCTCGGGGTCATCCTGATCGGTGCGCAGCAGACGGCCAGCGAGGTCGAGCGGCGGATCCTGGCCAACTGCTCGATCCGGGTCGCGGGGCGGCTCGACGCCGCAGAAGCGCAGCGGCCCGAGTACGGCTACCTGCCGCCGGCGCAGCGGCAGCGGGCCACGCTGGCCAAGCCCGGCACGATGTTCGTCGCCCAGCCCGACATCCCGGTGCCGCTCGCGGTCGACTTCCCGTTCCCCGCGTGGGCGACCCGGCCGGGTGAAAGGGGAGCGTGGGCAGGCTACGACCCGGGGCCCGCGGTGCCGGCCGACCCGTTCGCCACGATCCCGGGCGCCGACGACGACACGCCGCCGTTCTGACCGCGGCCCGGCCGGGTGAACGACAATGATCCCGAACGGCTGCGCGGCGCGCCGCCTGCGGCGCATGCGGGGGTTCCAGGGGGTCGCCCCCCTGGGCCAGCACTGCGCGGCGCGCCGCCTCCACACGTGACACGAGTACGAGGAAAATAGGGACCAAACAATAGGGACCGCATGAAGATTCTCCATACCGGCGACTGGCACGTCGGCAAAGTCCTCAAGGGCCGCGACAGGCACGGCGAGCACGCCGCTGCGCTCGGCAGCATCGTGACGGCCGCCCGCGAGGAAGACGCCGACATCGTCCTGATCGCCGGGGACCTGTTCGACACGGCCGCGCCCACCCCGCCGGCCCAGGGGCTGGTCATGCGCACCCTGCTCGCGCTGCGCGAAGACGGCCGGCAGGTCGTCGCGATCGCGGGGAACCACGACAACGCGCACCTGCTCGACGCGGTGTACCGGCCCGTGCTCGGCGAGCTTGGCCTGCACCTGATCGGGACGCCGAAACGCCCGCAGGCCGGCGGAACGCTGACCCTGCGCACCCGCGGCGGGGAAACCGCGAAGGTCGCGGCGCTGCCGTTCCTTTCGCACCGGTACGCCGTGCGGGCCGCCGAAGTGCTGCTGCACGAGGCCGCGGAGCACACCCTGGACTACGCCCGCCGCATGACGGCGATGATGGGCTTGCTGTGTTCCTCATTCGGCCCGGGGTCACCCACGGGCGGCGACGCCGTCAACGTCGTGATCGCGCACGCCACGCTGCTCGGTGGCCGCCGCGGCGGCGGTGAGCGTGACGTGCAGACCAGCCTTGACTACGAACTGCCGCCGAGCCTGTTCCCAGCCAGCGCGCACTACGTCGCGCTCGGGCATCTGCACCGCCGGCAGGAGATCCCCGGGCCCTGCCCGATCTTCTACAGCGGGTCGCCGCTCGCGGTCGATTTCGGTGAGGAGGCGAACGAGCCGTCCGCGCTTGCCGTCACCGCCGCGGCCGGGATCCGGGCCGACGTCAAGCCGGTGCCGATCACCGGCGGCCGGGCGCTGCGGACGCTGCGCGGCACGCTCGACGAGGTCATCGCGGCAGAAAGCGAGCAGGCGGACGACGCGTACCTGCGGGTGATCCTGGCGGAACCGGCGCGCGCGGGTTTGGGCGATCTGGTCAGGGAGAAGCTGCCGAACGCCCTGGAGGTTCGGCTCGACGAGACACACCGGCCGGCGCCGGGTGCCCGGGGCGGCGCGAGGCCGGGCCGGGCCGGGCGCAGCCCGCGGCAATTGTTCGGCGACTACCTGGCCGAGCAGATGATCAACGACCCGCGGGTATCCGCCATGTTCGCCGAGTTGCTCGACGAGATCACGGCCGGGGAGGCGTGATGCGGCCGTTGCGGCTGATACTCGACGGGTTCGGCTCCTACCGCCATCTCGCGGACGCCGACTTCACTGACGTCGACTTCTTCGCGCTGACCGGCCCCACCGGGTCGGGCAAGAGCACGCTCATCGACGGTCTGTGCTTCGCGCTGTACGGGACGGTTCCCCGCTGGGGGAACGTGAAGGAGATCGCGTACGCGCTCGCGCCCTCGGCGACCTCGTGCCGGGTCTGTCTCGTCTTCGAGGCCATGGGCGCGCGGTACGCGGCGGTCCGGTCCCTGACCAGGGACAAGAGAGGACAGGTGCATACCAAGGCGGCGCGGCTTGAGCGCCTCGATCCCGCCATACCCGCGGACGCGCCGATCGAGGAGATCCTGCAGGCGACCGCCGAGCAGCTCGCCGAGGGCCCCGACCAGGTCACCGCGCGCGTGGCGGACCTGCTCGGGCTCAGCTACGAGCACTTCACCCAGTCCGTGCTGCTGCCGCAGGGACGATTCGCCGAGTTCCTCCGGGCGACGCCGAGCGAACGGCAGAAGCTGCTCGTCGAACTGCTCGCGTTCGGGGTGTACAAGGAGATCGGGCAGCGGGCGCGCGAACGCGCACAGCGCGCCGGCGTCGCGATAATCGAGGCGCAGCGGCTGCGCGGCGAGCTGGCCGGCGCGACGGAGGAAGCCGAGACCGCTGCCGCGGCGCGCGTCACGGCGCTGGCCGGCCTGGCCGAAGCCGCCGACGAACTGCTTGCCGCGCTCACGAAGGCGGCGAGGTCAGCCGACGACGCGGCCGCGCAGGCCGCAGCCGTTCGCGAGGAAACCGGGCGGCTCGCCGCGCTGCGGATGCCCGCGGACGTCCCCGGCCTCGCGGAGCGCATCATCGGTGCCGACGCGCTCATCGCCGCCGCGGACCGCGGGCGCGACGAGGCGGAGCAGGTGGAGGCGGAAGCCACGCGCACCCGGGCCGGCCTGCCGGACAAGGCGTGGCTGGAGCGATGCGAGCACCTGTACGCGCAGCGTCAGGAGCAGTCGGCCCTGCTCGGTCGCCAGCGCGAGGCGCTCGATGCGAGCGAAGCCGGCGAGGCCCGTCTCGCCGGGCGGCTCGCGGCCGCCGAGGCGGAGCTCGACGCCGCGTCAAGCGCGCTCGCCGGTGCGCGCGACGCGCACGCGGCAGCCGTTCTGGCTCAATCGTTGCGCCCCGGTGACGTCTGCCCGGTGTGCCTTCGGCGGGTGACCGAGCAGCCGCATCACGCCGCGCCCGCCGACCTCACCGCGGCGGCGGCCCGGGCCGACGCCGCCGCCAAGGATCACCGGCACGCCCGGGCCGCACATCGCGACGCAGGCCAGGCCGTGGCGGGCGCGTACGCCGCGGTGTCGGCGACCGAGCGGCGGCTCGCCGAGATCGCGGGCAACCTCGCCGGTGCGCAGGCCGAGGCCGAGGTGGACGCGTCGCTTGCGGCGATCGCGGGCGCCGACGACGCGGCGGATCAGGCCCGCCGCCTGGCCGCGGCGGCGCGGGCGGCCGTGACGGCGGCGCAGCGGGCGCGGGCGGCGCTGACCGCCGAGGAGCAGGCGGCCTGGGCGGCGCTGCGCCAATCCCGTGACCGGGTGGTCGGGCTCGGCGCCCCGCCCGCGAGCGAGGCGGACCTGGCCACGGCGTGGCAGGCGCTGGTGGGGTGGGCCGCCGCGCAGCGCGGCGAGCGCGAGGCCCGCCTGCCGGAGCTCGAGGCCGCGGCCGCCGCGCTGCGGCGGCAGGCCGGTGAGCAAGCGGCCGGCCTGCGGGCGCTGCTCGCGGAGCACGGCATCAGCGCGGGCGGCGCCACCGACCCCGCGGCGGTGCCCGTGCTTGTCGCCCGGCACCGGTCCCGGGCCGAGAAGGACCTGGAGATCGTGCGCAGGGACCGCAAGCAGGCGGCGAAGCTGGACGAGCAGATCGCCGCGCGGCAGCAGGAGCAGCAGGTCGCGGCCATGCTCGGCAACCTGCTGCGGGCGAACTCGTTCGAGGGCTGGCTGTGCAGCGAGGCACTCGACTCGCTCGTGACAGAAGCGTCGGCCACGCTCATGGCCCTGTCCGGCGACCAGTACCAGCTCGACCGCGGCGACCGCAACGACCTGGTCGTCATCGACTACAACGACGCCGGGACCCGCCGGCCGGTGCACACCCTGTCGGGCGGCGAGACGTTCCAGGCGTCGCTCGCCCTGGCGCTCGCGCTGTCGCATCAGGTCATCGGGCTTTCCGCCGGGATGCGCGACCTGAACTCGATGTTCCTCGACGAGGGGTTCGGGACCCTTGACGCGGACACCCTGGATACCGTCGCCACGACCCTGGAACGGCTCGTCGCGAACTCCGGCCGGATGGTCGGCATCGTCACCCACGTCGCCGGGCTGGCCGACCGGGTCCCCGTCCGGTTCGTCATCAGCCGCGAAGGCGCCACGTCCGTGCTGCGCAAGGAGCGGGTATGACGCCGCCGGCGCCGGTGCCGCCGCGGGTGCCCGGGCCGCCGCGTGCGCCGGTGGTGCCGTCGGTGCCTGCGGTGCCTGCGCCGGTGCCGGGCGGGCGGGCGGCGCGCGGGTTCACCGTGGATCCGTGGGACCCGAGCTACGGCCTGGCGGTCCGGGACGAACCTGACGGCGGGCTCGGGGAGTCGAGCGCGCAGCTGGACCTTGATCTGGAGCTGGCCGCGGGCCGGTGGCGCCCGGTCGACCCTGACCCGACGACGAGTCTGCCGGGCAGTTTGCTGTTCCTCGACGGCGTGCGCCGCGTCGACGCCAGGATCTGGCTGCACGGCGGCGGCCCGGAGCCCGCGCCCGGCATCGCAGCGTCCTTCGCGGCCGGGCTCGTGTGCTGTAACAGCGTGGCGCGGATCGAGGCGGTGACCGTGCATCGGGGCCTGTTCACCGCGGCCGCCGGGGCGGCGGACATCGCCACCCGCCACGGCAGGTACCCGGCGCGGCGCGCGGACGCCGGCGGGCTCGACCAGTTGTCGCTCGCGCTGCAGCGGGGCCTCGCCGACGCCGAAGTGCAGCTCGCGGTGATGTTCCGCGCCAGCCATCCGGGCGGCGACGACGTGCTCGTGGTCGACGGACCGCTTCGCGGCCGAAGCCACCTGGAGCGCACCGTGGGCTACATCAAGACCCACCACGCGTCCTACCTGCCGGGCGCGCAGGCCACCGTGGTGGCCTCGCTCGCGCCCGGGCAGCGCACCCCGGTGTTCGCCATGGGCACCTCGTGGCGCCGCATCTCCTGGTACCTGCGCCTTCCCGGTGCTGATTCTGGTGCTGGTTCTGGTGCTATTGCTGGTCCCGGTGCTGGCGCCAGTTCTGGTCTCGGTGCTGGTTCTAGTCCCGGTTCTGGCGCCGGTTCTGACGTCGGCGTGCCTTGGTCCGGTGTGGTACGGCTCGAATGCTCCGCAGATCTCACGCCCGTCGAGGCCATCCGGCTCGCCGACCTGACCGCGCGGGTGCTCCCGC
>DATFVJ010000354.1:0-12958 GCA_035260365.1 Streptosporangiaceae bacterium | reverse complement strand
CGCCCCCGCCGCGGAAAGCGGCCGCAGATTCCGCGACGAGCTGGGCCGCCTCAACCAATTGCTCGCCGCGGAATCCGAGGAAGCCGTTCTTGTGGTAGCGGGCAGAGTGCTCTCGCTGCCAGGATGAACGAAAGCTGTTAGGTTTCTCTACGCTGTCGGAAGAATCGCACTCGCCGGCAGTGTGGCCGGCTGGAGGCCCACCGGACCCTCCGCCAGACAGGATCGCCGTCCGCGCCCGGGACGAGGTGGTGACAATGACGCGAGTGGTCGTCGTTGGTGATCTCATGACAGATGCGGTCGCCCACGCTGCATTTCCGCTCGTCAAGGGGAGCGACACGCCCGCGACCGTGACCATGCACGGCGGCGGTTCCGGCGCCAACATCGCGGCCTGGATGGCCGTCGAGGGCGCCGACGTGGCGTTCGTCGGCAGGCGCGGTGCGGACATCGCGGGCCGCAACAGGGACATGGAACTCATGGGCTACGGCGTGGACGCCAGGCTCGTGATGGATCCAGAGCGGCCGACGGGCACCTGTGTGGTGATGGTGACCCACAAGGGCGACCTCACGCTGCTTTCCGACCCTGGCGCCAACGCGGCGCTCTCGCCGGAAGACCTGCCCAAGGACCTGTTCACGCCAGGAAGCCACCTGCACATGTCCGGGTACACGCTGCTGAACGAGGGCTCACGGCCCGCGGCCCTCGCCGCGTTCGGCCTGGCCAAGCGGGCGGGCATGTCGATATCGGTGGACGCGGCCTCGCACGCGCCCGTCGAGCGGGTCGGCGCCGAGCCGTTCCTCGAACTGAGCCACGGCGCCGTGCTGCTGTTCGCCAACGAACCCGAGGCGCGCGTGCTCACCGGCCGGGACGAGCCCGACCAGGCCGCCCGCGTGCTCACCGCGTGGTATCCGCAGGTGGCCATCAAGATGGACGCCGGCGGGGCGCTCTTCTACGCCAACGGGCAGCCAGAGCCCGTGCACGTGCCCGCGTTCGCGGTGGAACGGCCGGTGGACCACACGGGCGCGGGCGACGCGTTCTGCGCCGGGTTCCTGCCGGCCTGGCTGGACAAGAAGCCGCCCGGCGAAGTCCTCGCCTCAGGTAACCGGCTGGCCGCCAAGGCCCTCGGCCAGGTAGGGGCCCGCCCCCCGCTCTAGCACGCCGGCGCGGAGCCGGCCAGCAGCGGCCCGTCGCCGGGAGCGGCGCCATGGCCAGGAGTGGCGCGCCACGCGGGAGCCGTTATGCCAAAAACTGCGGCCGGACCGGGAAAATAGGTGCATGGCCCGACGGAGCAGCACCACGACCCCCCCGCCGCCCGACGACTTCGAAGAGAAGATCGTCGATATCGACGTCGCCGAGGAGATGCGCGGCAGTTACCTCGAGTATGCCTACTCGGTCATCTACGAGCGCGCGCTGCCGGACGCCAGGGACGGCCTCAAGCCCGTGCAGCGCCGGATCCTGTATCAGATGAACGAGATGGGGCTGCGGCCCGATCGCGGCCACGTCAAGAGCGCACGGGTGGTCGGTGAGGTGATGGGCCGGCTGCACCCGCACGGTGACACCGCGATCTACGACGCGCTCGCCCGGATGGCGCAGCCGTGGGCCATGCGCCTGCCGCTGATCGACGGGCACGGCAACTTCGGCTCGCTCGGCGGCGACGACGCCCCGGCGGCGATGCGCTACACCGAGGCGCGGATGGCGCCGGCGGCCATGGAGATGGTCGCCTCGATCCACGAGGAAACCGTCGACTTCCGGCCGAACTACGACGGCCAGGAGACCGAGCCTGGCGTCCTTCCCGCCGCCTTCCCGAACCTGCTCGTCAACGGCGCCGCCGGCATCGCGGTCGGGATGGCCACCAACATGGCGCCGCACAACCTCGGCGAGGTCATCGCGGCGGCCCGGCACCTGATCGACAACGCGGCGGCGACCCTCGACGCACTGATGCGCTTCGTGCCCGGCCCCGACCTGCCCACCGGAGGGAAGATCATCGGGCTGGACGGGGTCAGGGACGCCTATCAGTCGGGCCGCGGCAGCTTCAAGACGCGCGCCGCCGCGCGGATAGAGAAGATCAGCCCGCGCCGTACCGGGATCGTGGTCACCGAACTGCCGTACAACGTCGGCCCGGAAAAGGTCGTCGCGCGCATCAAGGACCTGGTGCAGTCGAAGAAGCTGGCCGGCATCGCGGACCTGAAGGACCTCACCGACCGCCAGCGCGGCCTGCACCTGGTGATCGAGGTGCGAAACGGGTTCCACCCGGAGGCGGTGCTCGAGGAGCTTTACCGGCTGACTCCGATGGAGGAGTCGTTCGGGATCAACAACGTGGCGATCGTCGACGGCCAGCCGCGGGTGCTCGGGCTGCGCGAACTGCTGCAGGTGTATGTGGATCACCGCATGGAGGTGGTCAGGCGGCGCACCGAATTCCGGCGGCGCAAGCGCGAGGAACGGATCCACCTGGTCGACGGCCTGGTCATCGCCCTGCTCAACATCGACGAGGTCATCGGTGTCATCCGGTCCAGCGAGGACGCCGCGGAAGCGAAGCAGCGGCTGATCGACGTCTTCGACCTGTCGGAGATCCAGGCGCAGTACATCCTCGACACGCCGCTGCGCAGACTCACCAAGTACGACCGGCTCGAGCTTGAACGTGAGCGTGAGACGCTGCGGAGCGAGATCGCGGAACTGACCACGATCCTCGACTCGGACGCCCGGCTGCGCGCGGTCGTGTCCGCCGAACTCGCGGACATCGCGGAGCGGTTCGCCACACCGCGGCGAACGGTGCTGCTCGAAGGCCAGGGCGCCGCGCCGAAGACGGCCGCCGTCCCGCTGGAGGTGGCCGACGACCCGTGCGTGGTCCTGCTGTCGGCGACCGGCCTGATCGCCCGCAGCGCCGCGGCCGCGCCGGGCACCGGCGGGCTGGCCGGCCAGGATCCCGAACGGCTGCCGCGCGCCGCCACACCCGGCGCGGGCGGCGCGGTGACCGTGGGAGGCCGGGCAGGGCCGCGCGGCGCGCACGACGTGATCGCGTCGGCGGCGCCCGCGACGGCCCGGGGCAGCGTCGGCGTGGTCACATCCGCGGGCCGGCTGCTGCGCCTCAGCGTGCTCGAGCTGCCCGCGCTGCCGCCGAGCGCGCACGCGCCCGGGCTGGCCGGCGGCGCGCCGCTGACCGAGTTCATGGCGCTGGCCGGCGGTGAGACGGTCGTCGGCATCGTGGCACTCGCGGCCGGCGCGGCGGGCGTGGGCACAGCCCCGCAGGACGGCCCCACCTTGACGCTCGGCACCGCGCAGGGCGTGGTGAAGCGGGTGACGCCCGACTTCCCGCAGGCGCGTGACGAGTTCGAGGTGATCGTGCTGCGCGGCGGCGACCGGGTCGTGCGGGCCGTCTCGGCGGCCGATACTGACGACCTGGTGTTCGTGACGAGCGACGGGCAGTTGCTGCGGTTCGGCGCCGCGTCGGTGCGGCCGCAGGGCCGCGCGGCGGCCGGGATGGCCGGGATCCGGCTGTCCCCCGGTGCCCGCGTCGTGTGGTTCGGCGCGGTCGATGCCCGCGGCCGCGGCGGCGCGCGGCGGGGGGTTCCGGGGGGGCTGGCGGGCGCCGCCGTGGTCGTGACGGTCGCGGGCAGCGCGGGTGCGCTGCCAGGCACGGCCGCCGCGAGCGTGAAGGTCGCGCCGTACGCCGACTTCCCGCCGAAGGGCCGCGGCACGGGCGGGGTGCGCTGCCACCGGTTCCTCAAGGGCGAGGACGAGCTGATCCTGGCCTGGGCGGGTCCCGCACCCGCGCTCGGCGGCACCGCCGCCGGCGCACCCGTCGACCTGCCCGGACCGTTCGGCAGGCGGGACGGCTCAGGTGTCGGGCTCGCGCAGCCGCTCGCGGTCGCCGGCGCTGGCGTGACCGTGTACACGTAACCGCGTGTGACGGCCGTACGTTGGCGCCGCGGATCGCAGGGGCGATAGCCCCTGCGATCCGCGGCGCAATGCCTGGACCGGGCGAAGTGGGATTACAGGCCGTAGGTTTCGAGGAGCCGCAGCCAGACTTCGCTGACCGTGGGATAGGACGGCACGGCGTGCCACAGCCGGTCGAGCGGTACCTCGCCCACCACGGCGATGGTCGCCGCGTGCAGCAGTTCACTGATGCCCGGCCCGACGAACGTGGCACCGAGCAGGACGCGCCGGGCGGTGTCCACGACGAACCTGGCCCGGCCGGAGTACCCGTCCGCGTACAGGGACGCGCCCGCCACCTGCCCGATCTCATAGTCCACGGCGCGGACCGGCGCGTCGCGGCTTGCCGCCTCCCGCTCCGTGAGCCCGACCGCGGCCACCTCCGGGTTCGTGAAGATCACCTGCGGGGCGCCGGCATGGTCGGCGCTCGCGGCCTGCCCGCTCCACGGCGCGGGCGAGCCGGTCAGCTCGCCGCGCGCGCGGGCGGCGATCGCGTCGCCGCACGCGCGGGCCTGGTACTTGCCCATGTGGGTCAGCAGGTTGCGGTGGTTGACGTCGCCCGCGGCGTAGAGCCAGCCGCCGGCCACCGCGCTGACCAGGCACGTGTCGTCCACCTCGAGCCAGCTTCCTGGCGCGAGGCCGATGGTCTCGAGCCCGAGGCCGGTGGTGCGCGGCACCCGGCCGGTGGCCACGAGCAGTTCATCGGCGATCAGGTCGGCGGGCTGCCCGTAGCTGGGGCTGGCGCCGGTTTGACCGGTCCAGATCTCGACCGGGGTGGCGCGGGCGAGCCTGCGCACCCTGGTGATGCTGGTATTGGTCCGCACCTTCACGCCCGCTGACTGCAGCGACGCGGCGACAAGCTCGCCGGCGAACGGCTCCATCCGGTCGAGCAGCCGCGGGCCCCGCGCCAGCACGGTGACCTCCGCACCGAGCGCGCACCACGCGCTGGCCATCTCGCACGCGACCACGCCGCCGCCCAGGACGGCGAGCCGGCCGGGGACCTGGTCCGCGCTCGTCGCATCGCGGCTGGTCCACACCATCGGCTCAGCCAACCCGGGCACCGGTGGGATCGCCGCGGTGCTGCCGGTCGCCACGACCACGGCGTGCCGGGCGACCAGGGTGGCCGTGCCGCCCTCGGGCGTGTCAACCTCCACCCGGCGCGCACCGGCCAGCCGCCCGCGCCCGCGGATCAGGTCAGCCCCCTTGCCGTCCAGCCAGGCCACCTGCCCGGAGTCGTCAACCCACCCGCCGGTGAACCTGGTGCGGCGCGCGAACACCGCCTCGGCCGACAGCTCACCGGTGATCGCCTGCCTCGCCCCGTCGACCGCGCGGGCCTCGGCCAGTGCGGCCGGCGGGCGCAGCAGCGCCTTGCTCGGTATGCAGGCCCAGTACGAGCATTCGCCGCCGACCAGCTCGGACTCGACCACGGCGGCGGACAGCCCGCCGCGCCTGACGCGGGCGGCGACATTCTCACCGACCGGCCCGGCGCCGATGACGACGACGTCGTAGTCCGCGTCCGTCATGATGATCCCCTCCCGACAGCTGCCACCGACCTAGCATGCCAGCCGCCCGCCAGCCGGGCACCCCGGGGCAGGCCGCGGTCGCGGAACCGGTGGCGGCGCTGATCCTCGAACTGCCGCAGCGGGACCTGGGCGGGCAGCAGCCGTCCTGGGAGGATCTGCACGCGCAGCTCGAATGGGGCCGCGGCCGCGGCGCCGAGATCCGCGACATCGTCGCCGCCCTGACGGCGGCGCCGCAGTAGCCGGGGCGCCGGCCGGGGCCTTTCTCAGCCGTGGCGGCGGCCGCCGCGGCGCAGCGTGGCGGCGCGCGCGGCCGCCTGCCGGACGCGGCGCCCCTCGCCAGGCGCCCGCGGCTCCTGCGGTGCACCGCGGTCTTCCGCGGACGCGAACTGCGGCTTCCTGCCGTCACCGGGCGCACGCGGCAGCGGCGGTACGAGCGCCGCCTGCTGGCGGGCGGCACAGCGCGCGGCGAGCGCGCCGAGCAGGTCCCTGGGGCCCGCGGCGGGCCGGTCGTCGTACTGCCAGCCGCGGATGAAGTCGCGTATCTCCACGCCGGGCTCGAAGGAGCTGCCGGCGAAACAGCCGGCCACCGCGAGCGCGGCCACGTAGGGGTCGTCCCCGGGCAGTTCGCGTACATATCCGGCGGCGTCGATAAGAGCCAGCACGCAGCGCGCGGCGCGGGCGGGATGGCCGTCGACGGCATCGAGCCGCCAGTGCGCCTGGTCACGTAGGTACTGAGCAAGCAGGTACTGGGCAAGCACCAAACGTTCGGTCACGGAAAGTAATTATGCCGTAACCAGGCGGCGTCTTTCAGAAATTTGAGCTACGAATCGGTCACTTAACGTTATGACGTCGGCCGCGAATCGGGCCGGATGCGCGATCGGCCAGCGGGTGACGCCGGCCGTGCCGCGCGAGCCCGGCACGGCCGGGCTCGCGCGGCACGGCCGGTCCCGGGTCAGACGTCGATGCGGGAGGGATCAAGCTCGGCGGCCCCGCTCACGATGAAGTCACGGCGCGGTGCGACTTCGTTGCCCATCAGCAGGTCGAAGATGACGGACGCGGCGGCGGTGTCGTCGACACGGATCCGCCGCAGCGTGCGCCGCCGCGGATCCATCGTGGTCTCAGCCAGCTGCGCGGCATCCATCTCACCGAGGCCCTTGTACCGCTGCACAGGCTCACGCCAGCGCTGCCCCTTGCGCTCGAGTTCGAGCAGGCTGCGGTGCAGTTCCGCGTCGGAGTAGGTGTACCGGTACTTCTGCTGGCCCTTGCGCGGGTTCGACAGCTCGATGCGGTGCAGCGGCGGCACGGCCGCGAAGACCCGGCCGGCGTCGAGCATCGGCCGCAGATACCGGTGGAACAGGGTCAGCAGCAGGCACCGGATGTGCGCGCCGTCCACATCGGCGTCAGCCATGAAGATGACCCGCTGGTAGCGCGCCGAGTCGAGCTCGAAGGTGCGGCCCGAGCCGGCGCCGAGCACCTGGATGATCGCGGCGCACTCGGTGTTCTTGAGCATGTCGGCCAGCGACGCCTTCTGCACGTTCAAGATCTTGCCCCGGATCGGCAGCAGCGCCTGGAACTCGGAGTTCCTCGCCAGCTTGGCCGTGCCGAGCGCGGAGTCGCCTTCCACGATGAACAGTTCGCTGCGGTCGTCGGCGGACCGGCAGTCGACCAGCTTCGCGGGCAGCGCGGAACTCGCGAGCGCGCTCTTGCGGCGCTGGTTCTCGCGGTGCTCCCGGGCGGCGATCCGGGCCTTGGCCGCGGACACGACCTTCTCGAGCACCGCGCGGACCTGCTGCTTCTGGCCACGCTTGGGCTCGCTGAAGAACGCGCGAAGCTCCTGCCCCACGACCTGGGCCACGATCTTCGACGCGGCCGGCGTGCCGAGCACCTCCTTGGTCTGGCCCTCGAACTGCGGCTCAGGCAGCCGGACCGACACGATGGCGGTCATCCCCTCCGCCACGTCCTCCCTGGAAACCGGGTCGTCGCCGTTCTTGAGCAGCCTGACCGCGCGCAACTGCTCGTTGAAGGCGCGGACGAGTGCCCGCTCGAAGCCGGTGACGTGCGTGCCGCCGTTCGGCGTCGCGATGACGTTCACGAACGAGCGGGTCACGCTGTCGTATCCGGTCCCCCAGCGCAGCGCGACATCGACGGTGAGCTCGCGTTCCACGTCGGCGGGCGTCATGTGGCCCTGCTCGTCGAGCACGGGGACGGTCTCGGTGAACCGCCCGGAACCAGACAGCCGCACCACGTCGGTGACGGGCTCGTCGGGCGCGAGGTGGGCGCAGAACTCGCTGATGCCGCCGTCGAACCTGAACTCACGCTCCTCGGCGCCGGGCTCGCGGGCGTCGGTGACGGACACGGTGAGCCCTGGCACGAGGTAGGCGGTCTGGCGGGCACGCTCGGCCAGCGCGGCGAAAGGAACCTCCGCCTCGCGCAGGAAGATCTGCCGGTCCGGCCAGAACCTGATCCTCGTGCCCGTCACCCGTTTGGCGATCCTGCGCACCTGACGAAGGCCTGCCGCAGGGGTGAAAGGCGCCTGCGGGCCCGGGCCGGAGAACTCGCCGGGCACACCCCGCCTGAAGCTGACGGCGTGGGTGTGGCCGCCGCGGTCGACTTCCACGTCGAGGCGCGCGGCGAGCGCGTTCACCACCGACGCCCCGACGCCGTGCAGCCCGCCGGACGCCGTGTAGGACCCGCCGCCGAACTTGCCGCCCGCGTGCAGCCGGGTCATCACGAGCTCCACGCCGGTCAGGCCGGTCTTGGGTTCGGCGTCGACGGGGATACCGCGCCCGTCGTCGCGCACCTCCGCGCTGCCGTCGGCGTGCGTCGTGACCTCGATCCGGGAGCAGTAGCCGCCGAGTGCCTCGTCAACGGCGTTGTCCACGATCTCCCACAGGCAGTGCAGCAGGCCTCGGCTGTCGGTCGAGCCGATGTACATCCCCGGGCGCTTGCGGACGGCGTCGAGGCCGTCGAGCACCGACAGGTGGTGCGCGGTGTACGCATCGGCGGCGGCAGGCGTTCCCCGCACGGACGCAGTGATGGGGGCGGTCACGGGTGGTCTCCTCCAGGCGCGGATACCCGCCAGTGCTGGGGACGGATGCCTCACCGCAGGGTAGCCGGTCCAGCCGACAACGCGGGAAAGGCTCGCCGCAGGCCGGGGCATGAGTTGCGTAGAGTACCGAATGTTGGCATTTCCGTAAGCAAAAGCAGTTACTAAGGCGAACGAAGACGTTACAGTAAGTTGTCAGTGACGTAGGTCACTGCTCGAGTACTTTCGCTCGTGGCGTAGCAAGAGGCGGGCCGGGAACGTGGAGGTCCGGCCGGTTGTTGTGCTGTGCTGAGACAGAGAAAGAAGATTGGCCGGCCGGAACGCACGAGGAACCAGCTGAAGGCGAGGAAGCGACGTTGAACGGAGCTCTAGCCCCCACCAAGCCGCTCACAGCCACAGACCGCTGTGACCGCTGTGGCGCCCAGGCCTACGTCCGCATCCTGCTCCCCAACTCGGGTGAGCTCCTGTTCTGTGCGCACCACAACAGGCAGCACGCGCCGGCGTTGACGAAGATAGCGGCGGAAATCCAGGACGAGACGCAGCGGCTCTCGCGCGCAGAGGAGACCGCGCGCGAGCGCTGAGACATAACCTTTCCCGGCGCCCCGCCACCCTGCCGGGTGGCGGGGCGCCGTGCTGCCCCGCGATCCGGTCAGCGCGCCCCGCGCCCGCGGGGGCGCGCTGACACAATGAGTCCCATGCGGAACCTGCGGGTCCTCGGCAGCTGCGGTGCCTGGCCAGAGGCTGGGCGCGCGGCGTCGGGCTTCCTGGTCGAGTGGGATGGCTTCAGGATCGTCCTCGACCTCGGCTACGCCACCTTCCCGCGCCTGCTCACGCACTGCCCCGCCGCCGAGGTGGACGCGGTGGTCATCACGCACGGGCACGCCGACCACTGTGTGGACGCGCACGCGCTCTACCGCGCCCGGGCCTACGGCGGTGCGAAGCTCCCGAGGATTCCGCTGTTCTGCATAGAAGGCGTCGTCGAGCGGCTGGCCGCGTTCGACCCCCGCGCCGACCTGCACGAGGTATATGACGTCTGCGAGCTGCCGTGGCCGCAGCGAGCGGGGCCGTTCGGCATCGAGGGTGTCGAACTTCCGCATCATGTGCCCAACGTCGGCGTCCGGCTCGAGGCGGCCGGGATGACGCTCGCCTACACCGGCGACACCGGCCCGGATTCCGCGCTCGCTGACCTCGGCGCGGGCGCCGACCTGTTCATCGTGGAGGCGACCGAGCAGGGCGGGCCGCTGTCCGGGCCGCCGCGCCTGGACCTGACCGCCGCGGAAGCCGGCACGTGGGCGGCCCGCGCCGGGGCCCGGCGGCTGATGCTGACCCACTTCTGGCCGGGCAGCGACCGCGCGGTCTCGGCCGCCGAGGCGGCCGCGGCCTTCGCCGGCGAACTGCTCACCGCCGAGGAGGATCTGCTCGTTCCGCTTGGCTGACCTGCCCTCCGGCGGCATTTGCCAGGATCGGCCGCCGTTTTCCGGGTACGTCCATACCCAGCAAGGGAGGAATGACGGTGGCACACAAGAACGGCAAGGGGAAGGCCGCAACCGCTAAGGTCAGCGCCGCAGCTGCCAAACGGCTGCCGCGCGCTCTCTACGAGGGCGAACTCGTTCGCCTGCAGGCGGAACTGGTCAAGCTCCAGGAATGGGTCCGCGCCGAGGGCGCCCGCGTGATCGTGATCTTCGAGGGCCGTGATGCGGCGGGCAAGGGCAGCACGATCAAGCGGGTCACGCAGTACCTCAATCCCCGCATCGCCCGGATCGCCGCGCTGCCCGCGCCGACCGAGCGCGAACGGTCGCAGTGGTACTTCCAGCGCTACGTGGAGCAGTTGCCCGCGGCGGGCCAGATCCTGCTGTTCGACCGGAGCTGGTACAACCGGGCCGGCGTCGAGCACGTGATGGGCTTTTGCACGAAGGAGGAGTACAAGAGGTTCCTCCACCAGTGCCCGATCTTCGAGCGGCTGCTTGTCGAGGAGAGGATCCTGCTGCGCAAGTACTGGTTCTCGGTGAGCGACGCCGAGCAGCAGATCCGGTTCAGGTCCAGGCTCGATGATCCGATGCGCCGCTGGAAGCTGTCCTCGATGGACCTGGAGTCGATCACCAAGTGGGAGGACTACTCGCGGGCGAAGGACGAGATGTTCGTGCACACCGACATTCCCGAGGCGCCCTGGTACGTCGTCGAGAGCGACGACAAGCGGCGCGCACGGATCAACATGATCGCGCACCTGCTGTCGAGCATCCCCTATCACGACGTCCAGTGGCGCCCGCTCGAACTGCCGCCCCGCCCGCCCGCGCAGGGCTACGTACGGATGCCGCGGGACGAGCAGACCTACGTGCCCGACCACGCGGACTCCCTGCTCGCCGCCACCGACGGCGCCCGGCACGCCAAGGGCGGCTGAGCGCCGCCATCGCGGGCGGTGCCTAACCCGGATCATGAACCGCCTGGCCACCCGCGCACCCAGCGCGGAGTTGGCCCGGCGGTCACCGCGTCCGGGTCACGCTGCTGGGGTGGGTGTGCTCAGTCGAGGTAGTCGCGGAGGACCTGGGAGCGGGAGGGGTGGCGCAGCTTGGACATGGTCTTGGACTCGATCTGGCGGATCCGTTCCCTGGTCACGCCGTAGACCTTGCCGATCTCGTCGAGTGTCTTCGGCTGCCCGTCGGTGAGGCCGAATCGCATCGACACCACGCCCGCCTCACGCTCGGACAGCGTGTCGAGCACCGAGTGCAGCTGCTCCTGCAGCAGCGTGAAGCTGACCGCCTCGCCTGGCTGGATGGCTTCGGAGTCCTCGATCAGGTCGCCGAACTCGCTGTCGCCGTCCTCACCGAGCGGCGTGTGCAGCGAGATGGGCTCACGGCCGTACTTCTGTACCTCGATGACCTTCTCGGGAGTCATGTCAAGCTCGGCCGCGAGCTCCTCCGGCGTTGGCTCACGGCCCAGGTCCTGCAGCATCTGCCGCTGCACCCGGGCCAGCTTGTTGATCACTTCCACCATGTGCACGGGGATGCGGATCGTCCGGGCCTGATCGGCCATGGCACGGGTGATGGCCTGCCGGATCCACCACGTCGCGTAGGTGGAGAACTTGTATCCCTTGGTGTAGTCGAACTTCTCCACCGCGCGGATGAGGCCCAGGTTGCCTTCCTGGATGAGGTCGAGGAACAGCATGCCGCGCCCGGTGTACCGCTTCGCGAGCGACACCACGAGCCGCAGGTTCGCCTCGAGCAGGTGGTTCTTGGCCCGCCTGCCGTCCTCGGCTATCCACTCGAGATCGGCCCGGCCGTCCACGCCGAGCCTGGTGCCGTCGGCGGCCAGCTTCTCCTCGGCGAACAGCCCGGCCTCGATCCGCTTCGCCAGCTCGACCTCCTGCTCGGCATTGAGCAGCGGCACCTTCCCGATCTGCTTGAGATAGTCCTTCACCGGGTCGGCGGTCGCGCCGGCGGCGGCGACCTGCGCGGCGGGGAGGTCCTCGTCGTCGTCGCCGTAGACGAACGCCTCGTCGTCAGTCTCGGTGTCCGCGGCGGCGCCGGCGGCCTGATCCACCTCCGGTTCCGCGGTCACGTCGTCGGGGCCGTCGCTGCCGTCCACGGCCGCGTCGGCGTCGGCGTCGGCCGCGTCGGCGTCGGCCACATCGACATCGGCCACATCGGCGGCCGCGCCGATGTCCGCGACGATCTCGTCGTCGGTGACATCGAGGTCGTCCAGGTCAGCGACGTCGTCCGGGCCGACCAGGTCGAGGTCGTCAGCCGCCACGTCCACCGGGCCGTCCGGGCCGGCGTCGGGCTCGTCCGGTGGGGACTGCGACGGTCCGGCCGGGCCGGTCTCGTCCGCTCGGGATCCATCCCGTTTCCGTGGAGCGCGCTCGGCGGGCGGAGCCGCCTGGGCGGTCGTTTCGTTCACTGCGCGCCGCCGCTTTCTCGCCGCGCCCCGGCGCACCCGCCCGGTGTCCGAGCGTGGCTCGCCTTCTCCTGACGCGGGCGCGGCGTCATCCACGAGTGCGACCGCTGTTTCTCGCTGCTGTCTAGCCGGCGACACAGATACCTCTCCTGCGAACATCTGGCGAGATTCGGACCCTGCTGGGAGGACCCGGTTGCGTGGACCGTCCCACCCACCACAGTAGGCTGCCCTGGACGGTGCATCGTCCCAAACGGGCCGTCTGGCTGCTGCGGCGACCGAGGTCCCCCGGGCTCTCACCTGCGCTCATGCGCATCATTCTGGCGGTACCTGAAGTACGAGAAGGGTGACATCATCGTCCTGCTCGTGACCGGCGAGCATCCTGTCCACCAGGTACTCGAGGAGCCTGTCAGGATGTGCGATCACCTCCGGTGACGCCTGCCCGGCGACCTTGACGAGCTCGTCGAGGCCGGTGTCGAGGCCGCGATCGCGGCTCTCAACAAGTCCATCGGAGTACCAGACCGCGGTGTTGCCCTTTTGCAGCCGAAAAGCGTACTGCTTGCGCGGGCTCGCCCAG
>DATFVJ010000353.1:0-3368 GCA_035260365.1 Streptosporangiaceae bacterium | reverse complement strand
CCCGCCGCATCGTCATGACCTTGGCGGCGTTCACCACGCCGACGGACAGATACTCGCCACCCTGGATCGCCGCCCGGCACCGGTCCATCGCCTGCGTCATCGTCAGCGCGTCGAAAGGAAGCCCGAAAAGGTCGTGCCGCGGGTGGGGGGCAGAGACGGCAGTTCCGGTTTCCATGTTCTCTCCTCGGCTAGCAAGCGGGCAGAGTCAGCGAAAGTCATGACAGCCAGGTCAGTAGGAGCCAGCCCAGCTCGTACGGGCGGCACTCGTGATCCACGGTTCCCGGTGGGAAGATCCGGTCCAGAGCGGGCAGCCGCGCGCCCGGCCGGATCCGGGTGGACGCCGCGCGCAGCCCGCGCACCGCCTTGCCCGGATCGGCGCGGGCTACCTTGCGCCACGTGATCGCGGGGTCGTCCAGGACCATCTGCTCGGCGGTCTCCGGCGGGCCGGACAGCCACCGCACACCGCGGCAGATGGCGTCGATGTGGTGCGGCCCGCCCGCGTCGGCGAGGTCGAGCAGCGCCATCGGGGCCATCGCGTGCTGATGGACGCTGTAGACCGGATAGCCCTCGACGACGTCGCCCGTCCGCGAGTCGTAGTGCCACCACCATTGACCCGCCTCACCCTGCGCCGCGACGATGCCCGCCGCGACGGCGCTCGCCACCGCGAGCGCCTCGGGGTCGTCGGCGCTGGCGTGCAGCCGCGCGAGTGCCTGCAGGGGGTAGACCTGGTCGGCGAAGCAGCCGACGTGCGCGCGGTACCAGCCAGGGCCCCCGCCGATCACATGGGGGTAGAGGGCGCCGGAGCGGGCGGCGAGCAGGCGGCCGCGCGCACGCGCGAGGTCGGGCTCGACGTCCGCGTGCGGGCGGGCCGCGACGAGCGCGGACACCACCCAGGCGGCGTCCACGACGTACCTGGGCGCGGGTGCGCCCCGGCTGCCCTCGCCGCGGTCGAGTTCGGCCAGGCGCGCCAGGATGCGGGGCAGCTCGGCATGTCCGGTGTCGGCCGCCGCCCAGCACAGCAGGGCGACGTCGCCGGTGCTCGTGGTCTCGTCCAGCCGTTTGGCCAGCCGTCCGACCAGGTCGTAGCACGTCTCGCCGGTCAGCACGCCGCGCTGCGCGGATTCGGGAAGATGCTGCAGGCCGAGCGCTGTGATGGCGCCGTAGCGCAGGCTCCGGCCGACCGGGCGCGCCCGCCAGGAGCCGTCTGACCTGCGCTCACCGCGCAGAGTAAAGACGAACTCGCCGCCGCGGAATGTCTGCGGCAGCCCGCGGACCGCGATGGCGAGCAGGCGGTCGAGCGCGTCCGCGCTCGGCCCGTCGTGCCCGGCCACGAGCAGTAGCCGTGACGATCGCGGCGTCATGGCAACACCGACGTGGCGCTGGGAGCGCCGCCGTCATCCACGGTCACCCCGTGCGCGATGGGCATAGACAATCCCCGCCTCCACGCGACCCCACCGCCCGCCCGGTATGCGGACCCTTACGCTTCGCCGGAGGTAACGCCCGAGAGCAACCCGGCTGTCTGTACGACGCCTGCCTGGCCGCGGCCGACGACCGATAGGAGACATCCGTTATTATTTCGTTATATTTCCACCGTGTTGCCTAAAGGCACTATTTGCCCACCCGGTGCGGCCGGTGGGCGGCCGGCTCTGAGGCCTCTCCCGGCAGCGGCTAACCTGCAGCTACGCAGTGGCGCTCGGCAGGCAGGAGACACATGGAGCCGCTCGGCATCGAGGGTGCCTGGGTCATGACCCCGCGTATTCACACCGACGGCCGCGGGAGTTTTCTCGAATGGTTCCGCGACGGGGAGTTCGCCGGTGCCGCGGGTTACGGCTTCGGGCTCGCGCAGGGAAACTGTTCGGTCTCGCGCCGCGGCGTGCTCCGGGGTATCCATTTCGCCGACGTCCCGCCCGGCCAGGCGAAGTACGTCACCTGCGTCGCCGGCGCGGTGGCCGACGTGGTCGTGGACCTGAGGGTGGGCTCGCCCGGCTACGGGCGGTGGGAGATGATACGCCTCGATGACGAGGCGCGGCCCGCCGTGTTCGTCTCGGAAGGGCTCGGGCACGGATTCATGGCGCTCACCGACGAGGCGACCGTGCTGTACCTGTGCTCGACCCCGTACGCTCCCGGTCGCGAGCACGGGATTCACCCGCTCGACCCGGCACTGGGCATCGTCTGGCCCGCGGACGTGGCGCCCGTGCTGTCGGACAAGGACGCCGCGGCGCCCACCCTGGCCGAGGCGGAGCGGGCCGGGCTGCTGCCCGGTTACAAGGAGTGCCGGGCCTACTCCCACCAGCTTCGCGGTCGTTAAGGGGTACGGGGGAACCAGCAGCCCGTGGCGGCAAGGGATGTTCCTGGGACCGATCCAGTGGGCGGCCCTGCCAGCGGTGCGGTCCCGTTCAGCCAGTCTTGATGGCGATGAGCGACTTGATCATGCCCATCGCCTTCTCGTGTCTCAGCTTTGAGTCCGGGAAGTAGCACATCATCTCGGTGCGGCCGAGCAGTTCCACACCGAGGGCGGTGCGGACGCCTTCGGCGTGGCTGGCCGACTGCGTGTGCATCAGCGGCCAGCGGCGTGAGATCTCCGCCCTCACCGTCAGCGGCAGGAACTGGAAGCCGGGGAACAGCCAGTGCGGCTCGATCGGGAAGTACCTGTAGGGGGTTTGTATCCAGTGCCGCGGCGCGAGCTTGTGCACGGCCGCGGCGAACTTCAGCCGCTGCGCGTACCCGCCCACGTGCTCGATGACCGCGTTGGAAAAGACCAGGTCATAGGTGTGGCGGGCGATGTGATCGGGCAGGTCGCAGACGTCCGCCTGGTCGGCGCTGATCCACCCGGGGATGTCTGTCGGCGGTTGCTCCAGATTGACCACGTGGACGGCTGCGGGGCGCAGCGGTGCCCGTTGCCACGCCTCGACCGTTCCGCCGAGATCGATGACGGACATCGATCCGATTCCGGGGAATGTCTCCTGCAGCCACTCCCATCGCCGGGCCCGCTTGCGTTCTCCGAGCGAGCCAGGTGCGTCCACGACGCGGTTCCTTAGTGCGTGCAGCCCGCTCAATCCTGTTCCCCTCAACCGCTTGTTCGTCACGAGTACTAACAGAAGAGACGCGCACCGGTGTGATGGCGTTGGCACGATCAACCATGTCCGAACTGGTCGTGTAAATCTCCCGCGTCATCCCGCCGGCCCTGGCGGGCCCGCGTGTACCAGGTGCGGGCCTCGCCCAGTTGTGGCGGGTCCAGCCTGGTGGCGAGCAGCCGCCCGAGGTTGAACTGGGCATCGGTGTCCCCGGCCTCGGCGGCCCTGGTGTACCAGGTGCGGGCCTCGGCCAGTTCTGGCGGGTCCAGGCGGTCCGCAAGGAGCACCGCGAGG
>DATFVJ010000352.1:0-8132 GCA_035260365.1 Streptosporangiaceae bacterium | reverse complement strand
AGCGAGCCGGTGCAGTTCAGCGAGCCGGTGCAGTTCAGCGAGCCGGCGCGGTCCCGTGAGCAGGTACATCCGATCGAGGCAGAGTCGTACCGCATCCTGCGTTCCCGAATCGATCTGAGTCACCTGCCGCCGCTCAGCCGGGCAGTGACGGAACGCGTCATCCACGCCAGCGCCGACTTCGACTACGCGACCGACCTTGTCTGCGACGAGGCCGCGCTCGCCGCCGGCCTCGCCGCGCTCACCGCGGGAGCGCCGGTGGTGGCGGACGTCGCGATGGTGGCCGCCGGTATCACCAGCCACCCGGTCATCTGCAAGATCGGCGATTCGCTGACCGCACGGCTGTCCCGCACGGTCGGGATTACCCGCGCCGCGGCCGGTATCCGGCTGGCATTCGGTGCGGCCGGCCCTGGCGCCGTGTGGGTGGTGGGGTGCGCGCCGACGGCGGTGGCGGAGATGCTGAGCCGCGACGTTCAGCCGGCCCTCGTCATCGGGCTGCCCGTTGGGTTCGTGGGCGCGGCGGAGGCGAAGGACGCGTTGCGTGCGAGCGGTCTTCCCGCCCTGACGAACAAGTCGGAGAAGGGCGGCTCCGCGGTTGCCGCCGCCGCGCTCAACGCCCTGTTGCGCGCGATACCGCCCGACACATCCGCGACAGCAGACGCGGGCGAGTGGTCCGGGCCGAGGGGAAGCGCCCCCGGCTGGGGAGGCGGGCGATGACTCCGCCCGCGTTGCTGCTCGCCGGTCACGGGAGCGCCGACTCGGCAGGCGCCGCCGCCTTCGCGGCGCTGCGCGAACGGGTGGCGACGCTGCTCGCGCCGGGCTGCGCCGACGTGGCCGGCGGCTTCATCGAACTCTCCGAGCCGCCGCTTTCTACCGCCGTCGACGTGCTCGCGGCGGCCGGTCACCGCCGCGTGGTGGCCGTCCCTGTCGTGCTCGGCGCGGCTGGCCACACCAAGGGTGATATCCCAGCCGCGCTCGCCGCGCAGCGCGGCCGCCATCCAGGTATGTCGTTCGCCTACGGCCGGCCTCTCGGCCCGCACCCCGTGCTGCTCAGCGTGCTCGGCGACAGAATCGGCGATGCGCTGCGCCACGGACATCGGCGCGCCCAGGCGGCGACATCGGGCGACGGCCTGCGCGACCCCCTCGCCGTGCTCGTGGTCGGCCGCGGCTCGACGGACCCGGACGCGAACGCGGAGATGTACAAGACCACGCGCCTGCTGTGGGAGACGCACCAGACCGGACAGCAGCGCGTCGCGCTGGCCGAGACCGCGTTCGTGTCACTGGCCCGGCCGGGTGTTGCGGAGGGTCTGGATCGCTGCCGCAGGCTCGGGGCCCGGCGCGTCGTGGTGGCCCGCTACTTCCTCTTTCCCGGCGTGCTGCCAGACCGGGTCGCGACCCAGGCGCGCGCCTACGGCGACGCAGCCGACGAACTCGACGTACGCTGCGCCGACGTCCTCGGCGACTGCGACCAGATCGCCGGGCTCGTGGCGCAGAGGTACCGCGAGGCGCTGACGGGTGACATCAGGATGAACTGCGACATGTGTGTGTACCGTGCCGAGCTGCCGGGCTTCGAGCACCGGGTCGGCGCGCCGCAGCGGCCGCACTACCATCCCGCCGAGCCCGCCGGTGCTCCCGACCACGATCATGTGCACTGAAGCCGCGGCGCGTCACGCGGCAGCCGTTAGGGCTGTGTTGCTCTGCTGCCACGGACGAGACGACCCCGATGCCGGGGGCCCGGGGGGGTCGCCCCCGGGCTGGCAGGGTCCCCTGAAGCAACGGCTGCCGCATCGCGGCAGCTGCTAAGGACATATATCCACGTCCCGGTAAGCGGGCACGAGGGCGCGCGATGCGTGCCGGCGGAGGAATCGATGGACCTGTTCACCCAGACCGTGGCCGCGATCGGCCCACTCGACGCCGCCGCCATGGCCGCGGCGCGTGACCACCAGGGCCGGATGACCAAACCGCCCGGCTCGCTCGGCGCGCTCGAGGAGCTGTCGGTGCGGCTCGCCGGGCTTGCTGGCGAGTGCCCGCCGCCGCTGCCCGAGCCCGTCACGGTCGCGGTGTTCGCGGGGGACCACGGCGTGCACGCGCGCGGCGTAACCCCGTGGCCGCAGGAGGTGACCGCGCAGATGGTACAGAACTTCGTGGCCGGTGGCGCGGTGGTCAACGCCTTCGCCGCGCAGGTCGGCGCCGAGGTGCTCGTGGTAGACGTGGGGGTCGCGGCCGACCTGCCGCCTGCGGCCGGGCTCTCGCTGCGTAAGGTGGCCCACGGCAGCGCGGACTTCACCGCCGGGCCGGCCATGAGCCGCGACCAGGCTGAGGCCGCGTTTCGCGCCGGTTTGGACGTGGCGCGCGACCTGGTCGCGGCCGGGAACCGGTGCCTGGTCACCGGCGACATGGGTATCGCGAACACGACCGCCTCCGCCGCGCTGGTCTGTGCGTTCACCGGCGCCGATCCGGCGGACGCGACCGGCCGGGGCACCGGCGTGGACGACGCCATCCTCGCGCGCAAGGTCGGCGTCGTCCGCGAGGGCCTCGCGCTGCATCGGCCCGACCCTGCCGATCCGGTCGGCGTGCTTGCCGCCTTCGGTGGTTTCGAGCACGCGGCGCTCACCGGGTTCATCCTGGGTGCCGCCGCCCTGCGGGTCCCGGTGATCCTGGACGGTGTCATCGCCGGGGCCGCGGCGCTCGCCGCGTGCGCGCTCGCGCCTGACGCCCGGGGTGCGTGCATCGCTGGTCACCGGTCGATGGAACCCGGGCACGGCATTACCCTGGATCATCTGAGGCTGCGCCCGCTCGTCGACCTCGACCTGCGGCTCGGTGAGGGCACCGGCGCGCTGCTCGCGCTCCCGCTTGTGCAAAGTGCGGTGCGTGCCGTGCGCGAGGTCGCCACGTTCGACTCGGCGGGTGTGACCGACAAGACCGAGATGGCTGACGGGGAAACGAGCTGACGCGAAGAGAGCTGCTGTAACCATGGCTGCCGCCGGCGATCCGCCCGCGCCACCTGGGCCGGCCCATGCTGGGCCGCTGGCCCACCCGGCCGGCCCGCCCTACCTGCTCGGGCTGCGCCTGGCCGGCCGCCGCGTGGTCGTGGCGGGCGGCGGCCGGGTTGCCGATCGCCGGGTGCCCGGACTCGCCCGGGCGGGTGCACGCGTCACCGTGATCTCACCATCGGTGACGGCGGGCCTGGAAAGCCTGGCCGTGGCGGGTCAGGTCGGCTGGGAGCGCCGCACGTACGCGCCGGGTGATGTCGAGGGCGCGTGGCTCGTGCAGGCCTGCACGAACGATCCCGTGGTCAATGACGCGATAGCCGCTGACTGCGAGGCGGCGCGGATCTGGTGTGTCCGCGCCGACGATCGCGCTGCTTCGCCGGCGTGGACGCCTGCCTCCGGTGAGGCGGGCGACGCGCACGTCGCGATCCTGACCGGTGACCCGCGCCGGTCCGCGGGGATAAGAGACGCCGTCGTCGCGGGGTTGCGCGACGGCACGATCGGCGCGAGACGTGGCCGTCGCGCCGAAGGCGACTCGGGCGCGGCCATCCGGGGGGTAGCGCTCGTCGGCGGCGGCCCGGGGGATCCGGGTCTCATCACCGTGCGGGGCAGGCAGCTGCTCGCTGAGGCCGACGTCGTGGTGACCGACCGGCTCGCGCCGAGGTCACTGCTCGACGAACTCCCGCCGGACGTGGAGATCATTGACGCCTCGAAGATCCCGTACGGGCGCGCCATGGCGCAGGATCACATCAACGCCGCGCTGGTCGAGCACGCGCGGGCCGGCCGGTTCGTCGTGCGGCTGAAGGGCGGCGACCCGTTCGTCTTCGGCCGCGGGGCGGAGGAGGTGCTCGCCTGCCTGCGGGCGGGTGTGCCTGTTACCGTTGTTCCTGGTGTTACGAGCGCGGTCGCGGTTCCCGGCGCCGCGTTCGTCCCCGTCACCCACCGAGGGATCGCGCAGGAGTTGCACGTGGTTTCCGCCCACATTGCATCGGGCGACCAGCGGTCTACCATAGATTGGTCCGCGCTTGCCCGGTCGGGTGGGACGATCGTACTGCTCATGGCGGTGGAAAGGCTCGATGCGATCGCGGACGCACTAATACGTCACGGTCGTGTTTCTACTACTCCCGTTGCGGTCATTCAGGACGGTACCCTTCCCACGCAACACACACTCACCGCGACTTTGGGTACGGTCGCCGAGGAGGCGGCCGCGGCAGGGATCCGGCCGCCGTCGGTCGTGGTAGTAGGAGAGGTCGTCAACATCGCGGCACAGATAGCAGAATTGCTGCCGGGAGGCAGCGGTGGATCGGAAGAGCGTGACAGCTGCCCCGGAAGCAGCGCGTGATCCCGTGGCGGGACAAGTGGGACAGCAACCGCCCGCCAGCACAGCGGACGCCGCTGCGCGCCGTGAACCCGCCCGCCGCGACCCGCCGCGCGACGACGCCGCGGATGACGATGCCACGCGCGGTGATTCCTTCCGCCGTGGCCGGCCGCCCTACGAGAACCTCCGCGCCGATGCCGCCGCCCGCGCCGATTCGGCCCGCACGGAGACCGCCCGCGCCGATGCGGCCCGCGCCGAGACCGCCGAAGACCATGGCGCCGGCGACGCTGCCGACCGCGACGGCGGCTCTGACGACGGTGCCAGCGACGGCAGTGCCAGCGACGGCGGTGCCAGCGACGGCAGTGCCAGCGACGGCAGTGCCAGCGACGGCGGCGCCGGGGACGGTGCCCGCGACGACGCAGCCCGCGACGACGTTGGCGATGAGCATGCCGCCGGTGCGGGAGCCACCCTCGACTACGCCGCGCCTGACGACCCACCGCGCGTTGGTCCGGCGCCTCGTCACGGCGCGGCTCATGCCGGTGCGCCCGACGACGGGGTAAGCCGCGGCCCGGGCCGTCACGTCGACGCGCGCCAGCTGGAGGAAGCCCTCCTCACCCTCCGCGAACGGATCACCGCCGCGCCGCTGCTGCTCGACGTGCCGGGTGTGGCCCAGGCCAAGGCGGTCAGGCAGAAACTGCTCGTACAGATCGACGACTACCTGCTTCCCCGCTTGCACCGCCCGGCCGCGCCCATCCTGGTCGCGGTCGTCGGGTCCACGGGCGCGGGCAAGTCCACGCTCGTCAACAACATCGTGGGTGAGCGGGTGAGTGCGACGGGCATCCGCCGCCCGACCACGAACAGCCCCGTGCTCGCGTGCCACCCCGACGACGCCGACTGGTTCGCGGAGAACCGGTTCCTGCCCACCCTCCCGCGAGTCCGCCAGGAGGGCCTGGCCCGGCCAGGACGTGACGGGCTGCTCGTGATCGCCGCCTCTGCCGGGATGCCCCGGGGCCTCGCCCTGCTCGACACGCCCGATATCGACTCCGTGGTGCGCGCGCACTACGAATTCGCGCACCAGTTCCTCGACGCTTCTGATCTCTGGCTCTTCGTGACAACGGCGGCCAGGTATGCCGACGCGCCGGTCTGGGAGCTGCTGCAATACGCCAAGGAACGCGGCGCGGCGCTCGGGATCGTGCTGTCCCGGGTGCCCGAATCCGGGCACAGCGAGCTTGTCGGCCACTTCTGCGCGATGCTCGAGGCGAACAGCGTCGACGAAGCCGACCGATTCGTGATCCCGGAGACCGTGGTCGTCGACGGCGCGCTACCGGCCGAGGTGTTCGCGCCCGTGCGTAGCTGGCTGGAGGAGGCCGCGGTGAGCGAGGACCGGCGCGTCGCGGTTCTCACCCAGACCATGTCGGGCGTGCTCGACACCTTCCGCATCCGCGTTCCCGAACTGGCTGCGCAGGTCGAGGCGCAGGTGGCAATCCGCATCGAGCTGCAGGACCTGGTCGAGGGCGCGTACGACGCCGCACTCGCGGAACTCGACGAGGCGACGGGGAACGGGTCGCTCATGCGCGGCGAGGTGCTCGCCCGCTGGCAGGACTTCGCGGGCACCGGAGAACTGCTGCGCACCCTCCAGGTGCGGCACTCACGCGGCCTGGGGCAGCCGCCGAGAAAGCGGCGAAACTCCGTCCGCCTGCGGGCGCTCCAGGCGGCCCTGCGGTCCGGTCTCGAGTCGCTCATCGTCTCCGTCGGGGACCGGGCGGCCGAGGATGCGGTGACCCGTTGGCGCGAGCATCCGGCGGGCGCGGTCCTGCTCGAATCGTCCGGCGTCATGAGCGGCCGCACCGCGGGTGATCAGGGTAACCCGGCCGTGCTGGCCGCGTCGTCACCTGACCTCGCCCGGCGCGCGGCCCGTGCCGTGAGCGGCTGGCAGGATCACGTGCTGCACCTGGTGCGGGCCGAAGGGGTCACCAAGCGCTCTGTCGCGCGGGTGGTCTCATTCGACGACGAGTCACTGGCGGTCGTTTTCATGATCGACGTGCTCGGCTACGGCGGCGCGGCGGCGGCCGGTTCCACCGGCACCGAGGCGGCGGACACCGCTGACACGGTGCCGCAGCGCCTCCTCAGCTCGCTGCTCGGCCCTGGGCCACTTCGCGCCATGAGCCTCGATGTCCGCGCCGACCTCCGCAACAGGCTCAGCCTGCTTTTCGCCGAGGAGATGCTCCGGTTTGCCCAGCTCGCCGACGCGGCGGGTGTGCCAGACGACGACGCCGCGGTCCAGCTCTACCAGGCGACGAATTCTCTTGAGAACGCGAGATGAGCCTCGATATGCCCCCCACGGCCGGATCCAGTATCTGGGCGCCCACCAGGCCAGCCGGGACCCCGGCCGCGGCGCGAGGCGGCCTGGCTGGACGGCTGACCGCGCTGGCCCGGCTGATCCAGATCGGGGCGGCGCGCGCCGGAACTGACGGGTTCGACCTCGGCCTCCTCGAAGCGGCGGAAGATCTGCTGGCCCGGGCCGGCGAGCGGCTCCGGCTTTCCGCGGAGCACACCGTCGTGGCGCTGGCCGGGGGGACCGGCAGCGGCAAGTCCTCACTGTTCAATGCGCTGGCCGGCGCGGACCTGTCCCCGGTGGGCGTGACCAGGCCGATCACGATCGCGCCGCACGCGTGCGTGTGGCGAACCGACGGTTCCGGGCCGTTGCTCGACTGGCTCGGCGTCCCGCGAAGGTACCGGTACGGGCGGGCAAGTGCGCTCGACAGCGGCGAAGAGTCGCTGGCCGGCCTCGTGCTGCTTGATCTTCCTGATCACGATTCTGTCGTGACGGGCAGCTCGGCGGAGGTGGACCGGCTTGTCGGCCTCGCTGACCTGATGATCTGGGTGCTCGATCCGCAGAAATACGCCGATGCTGCCGTGCACCGGCGTTATCTCGCGCCGCTCGCCGGGCATTCCGCCGTCGCCGCGGTCGTGCTGAATCAGGTAGATCAGCTGACCGGCCAGGAGGCCGAGGAATGCGTCGTCGATCTGCGGCGGCTGCTCGACTTCGCGGACTTCCGCGATCCACGTGTGCTCGTCACCTCGGCAAGGTCAGGTGTTGGCCTCGACGACCTGCGCAAGGTGCTCATCGACGCCGTTACCGCGCGGCACGCGGCGAGTGAGCGGATCGCGGCCGACGTCGACGCGCTGCTGCCGCGTTTCGCCGCCTACCGCGCCGAAGGACCCGGCATTGCTGCCGTCGACGCCGGCCGGGCGGCGCGCCTAGTGGACGACTTCGCCGCGGCGGCGGGAGTGTCGGCCGTTGGTGACGGGTTGCAGAGCGCTTATGAGCTGCGTGCCATCGACTACGTCGGCTGGCCGGTGTCCCGGCTCGCGGAGCGCCTGCCCGGCCGCGACCCGGTGCGCAAGATGCGGCTTGGCGACCTGCGTGAGGAACTTCGCGGCATGGTGGGCGGCCCGGTCGGCGCCCAGCAAGCCGACATCGACAACACGCTCAATGCGCTCGCGGGTGATATCTGTGCGGCCCTGCCGAAGCCGTGGTCACATACCGTCCGCGCGGCGATGAGATCGCAGGCCGACCAGATTCCGGCGGAACTCGCCGGCGTGCTGAAGGAGTCCATCCCGGCGGTGAACAGAATCCCCGGGTGGTGGCGGCTCGTCCGGGCCTGGCAGTGGGCCCTGATCGCCGTGGCCGTCGCCGGGCTGGTGTGGCTCGGCGCGCTGATCGCTTTCGGTGTGCTGCGGACTTCACGCCAGTCGACACCGTTGCTCGATGACCCCACCCTCATTCCATGGGTCTGCGTCATGGTCGCCGCGATCCTGCTTCT
>DATFVJ010000351.1:0-8700 GCA_035260365.1 Streptosporangiaceae bacterium | reverse complement strand
CGCAGAACCGGTCGAGTTCGGCTAGGTTCTCGCTCTCGGTGGGCTCGATCATCAGCGTGCCCGCGACAGGGAACGACATGGTCGGTGCGTGGAACCCGTAGTCGATGAGCCGCTTCGCGACGTCTTCGTTGGTGATCCCGGTGTCCTTGGCGATCGCGCGAAGGTCGATCACACACTCGTGGGCGACCAGGCCACCGCGGCCCGTGAAAAGCACGGGATAGTGCGACGCGAGCCGTTTCGCCACGTAGTTCGCGGCCAGGATCGCGACCTGGGTCGCCAGGCGCAGCCCCCCGGCCCCCATCATCCGCACGTATGCCCAGGAGATCGGCAGGATGCCCGCCGACCCCCAGGGCGCTCCCGCGACCGGCCCCACGTCACCATCGGCGCCGTTGGGTACCGGTATTCCCGCCACGGACGGTGGCAGGAACGCGGCCAGATGCGCGCGGGCCGCGACCGGCCCGACCCCGGGTCCACCGCCACCGTGCGGGATGCAGAACGTCTTGTGCAGGTTCAGGTGGGACACGTCCGCACCGAACTCCCCCGGCCGCGCCATGCCCACCAGCGCGTTCATGTTCGCCCCGTCCACGTACACCTGCCCGCCCGCCCGGTGCACCGCGTCGCACACGCCGGTGATCGTCTCCTCGAAGACGCCGTTGGTGGACGGGTACGTCACCATGATGGCGGCCAGGTTCGCGCCGTGTATGTCCAGCTTGGCGGTCAGGTCGGCGGCGTCGATGACGCCGTCGGCCCCGGTCTTCACCACCACGACGCGCAGGCCCGCCAGCGTCGCGCTCGCCGCGTTGGTGCCGTGCGCCGATCCGGGGATGAGGCAGATGTCACGGTGGGACTCACCGCGCGAGGCGTGGTAGGCCCGGATCGCGAGCAAGCCCGCGAGCTCTCCCTGCGAGCCCGCGTTCGGCTGCAGCGAGACGGCGTCGTAGCCGGTCATTTCCGCCAGCCAGCGCTCGAGGTCGCTGATCAGTTCGGCGTAGCCGCGGATCTGGCTGGCCGGCGCGAACGGGTGGATGGAAGCGAACTCCGGCCAGCTGACCGGCTCCATCTCGGCCGCCGCGTTGAGCTTCATCGTGCACGAGCCGAGCGGGATCATCGCCCGGTCGAGCGCGATGTCGCGGTCGGCCAGGCGCCGCAGGTACCGCAGCATCGCGGTCTCGCTCTGGTAGGAGTGGAAGACGGGATGGGTGAGGAACCCCGACCCACGCCGCAGCGCGGGGGGCAGGGTCTGCGCCATCGGGTCGGGCCGCGCGCCCGCGAGCGCCTCCACCCGCGCGAGCGCCTGCGCCGCCTCCTGCGCCGCCGCGCCGGTCACCGCGCTCACCACATCACGCAGGTGCCGCTGCGTCGTGGTCTCGTCGCAGGAGATCTGCACCGTGTCCGCGTCCACCAGGTACAGGTTGTAGCCGGCCCGCTGCGCGGACTCGGCCGCCGCCGCACCGCCACCGGGAACGTGGACGCGGACGGTGTCGAAGAACGCGCCGGGGCCCGTGTCGAGACCGAACCCGCGAAGGGCCGCGGCCAGGGTAGCGGCCCGGTGGTGCACCCGGCGCGCGATCGCCGTCAGCCCGCCGGGGCCATGGTAGACCGCGTACATGGCGGCCATCACGGCGAGCAGCACCTGCGCGGTGCAGATGTTGCTCGTCGCCTTCTCACGCCGGATGTGCTGCTCCCTCGCCTGCAGCGCGAGCCGGTAGGCCAGGTGCCCGCCGGTGTCCACGGACACGCCCACCAGGCGGCCGGGCAGCTGCCGCTTCAGGTCGTCGCGCACCGCGATGTAGGCGGCGTGCGGGCCGCCGAACCCGACGGGCACCCCGAACCGCTGCGTGGAGCCGACGGCGATGTCGGCGCCAAGCTCGCCCGGCGGGCGCACCAGGGTCAGCGCGAGCGGATCGGCGGCGACGGCCGCGAGCGCGCCGCACGCGTGCGCCGCCTCGATGGCGGGCCGCAGATCGCGCACGGCGCCGCTCGCGCCGGGGTACTGCAGCAGCACACCGAACAGATCGCCGGCCAGGTCACCGATGGCCTCCGGCGTCGGATCGGCGACGACAAGCCTTATCCCCAACGGCTGCGCGCGGGTACGCAGCACCGCGAGCGTCTGGGGCAGGCAGTCGGCGTCAGCGAGGAAGACGCTGCCCGCGGTCGTGGCGCCGGCGGCCGGCGTCGCGGCACGCCGCGCCAGCGTCATCGCCTCCGCGGCGGCGGTCGCCTCGTCGAGCAGTGAGGCGCCCGCCACCGGCAGCCCGGTCAGGTCGCTCACCATGGTCTGGAAGTTCAGCAGCGCCTCCAGGCGCCCCTGCGATATCTCCGGCTGGTACGGCGTATAGGCCGTGTACCACGCGGGGTTCTCGAACAGGTTGCGGCGGATCACCGCGGGCGTGACCGTGCCGTAGTAGCCGAGACCGATCATCGAGGTGAGTACCTCGTTCTGCGCCGCGAGGCGGCGAAGCTCGGCGAGCGCCTCGGGCTCGGTCAGGGGCGCGGGCAGGCTGAGCCTGGCGTCGTGGCCGATCTCGCGCGGCAGCGCCGCCTCGGTGAGCTCGTCGAGGGTGGCGAACCCGGTCACGGCGAGCATGTGCTCGACTTCGGCCGGCCCGGGGCCGATGTGCCGCGCGGCGAACGCGTCGTGCGCGGTCTCGCCGGGGGCCAGTGCTTCGAGTGCCAGTGCTTCGAGTGCCACCGCTGGTCCCTGGCTCGCAGGCAGGTGCTGAACGGATGTCATGAGGGCCTCCAAGGCCGCGACCTTGTGGGGTGCCCAGGGCCGCCGCCCAGGGCATACCAGCGGCCGCCCGCGTCTCGTGCGGGCCGCCGCTTCCCCCTCTGTCATCGCTACCTGAGAGCTTCACCGCACGGCGGGAATCTGCTGCGGCTTGCACCTTCGGTGAGGATCCGCGACCGGGCGGCGACGGATCCTGCTTTCCAGAGGCGCCTCACCTGTCCGGTCCTGGTGCCTGAGAGGTTGCGGGGGGTTGCTCCTTCGGCGCCTCACGCCGGCTGCGTGAGATCTCTCCCGGACGGGGTCATCAGCGTGATCCAAGCCTACCCGACCAGCCCCCGGCCTGGAGCTCATCCCAGCGAGCCGTGCTGGCCCGGAGGCGACCCCGGACCCCCCGGCCGATTTGCTGACCTTTCGCGCGGCCGGGCCTGACGGGTGGGGGTCAGCCGGTACGGCGGGCGCGGCGGCCGGCCAGTTCGTCGCCGACGGCCGCGGGCCCGCTGAATTCGGGTCCGTCCGATGTCTTCTCGCTCGGCAGTTCGGCGAGCGTTCCCTCGACCTCGCGCCAGACCCGGCCGAGCGCGATCCCGAAGACCCCCTGGCCGCCCTGGAGCAGATCCACCACCTCATCGGGTGAGGTGCACTCGTAGACGCTGACGCCGTCGCTCATCAGCGTGACCTGCGCCAGGTCGACCGCGCCGCGATGGCGCAGATGCTGCACGGCGGCGCGGATCTGCTGCAGGGATATCCCGGTGTCGAGCAGCCGCTTGACGACCTTCAGCACGAGGATGTCGCGGAAACCGTACAGGCGCTGGGAGCCGGACCCGTGGGCCGGCCTGACACTCGGCTCCACGAGTCCCGTGCGCGCCCAGTAGTCGAGCTGACGGTAGGTGATCCCGGCGGCCGCGCACGCGGTGGGCCCACGGTAACCGGTGTCCTCTGGATAGGCGTCGCGCTCGTCGTCGAAGAGCAGGCCTTGCTCGCCGTGATACTGGTTGCCGCCGGGTGGCGCGGCGGCGCGGGTGGCCGCAGACAGGTCATCGCCGTGAGCCGGCGTCTCGGCGCTGCCAGCAGCCGTACCTGGGGGTCTTGTCTGGCCGCGGTCCCCGCTGCCTGTTACCGCCACGCCGACCTCCGCCCGGGAGCTGACAGTGCGGGCGCGAGAAGCGCGCCGTCCGCGGCGCACGTCCCGCACCCCACGACCATGTCGATACCCACGCCCGCGGGCCGCGCGCCCGGTACGGGGCGGTTGCCCCTGGACCAGGTCACCGGACCACGCTGGGTATTCGTCTCGCACGGTAGGCCGGCCACCCGGGGCACGTCAACGATCCCCCCCGGCGCGTCGTGACGAGTACGCACAAACCGATAAGAAGGCCTACGTGGAACGGCCGAAGTCTTCCGGGCTGATGGTGTCGAGGAACTCACGGAACTTCTCCACCTCATCCTCCTGCTCGTCGGGGATCGCCACCCCCGCCTCGTCGAGGACCTCATCGGTGACGAAGATCGTCGCGCCCGTGCGCAGCGCGAGCGCGATCGAGTCCGACGGGCGCGCGCTCACCTCCACCCCGTTGGAGAAGACGAGATCGGCGAAGAAGATCCCGTCCCGCAGCGCGGTGATATTGACCGTCCGCAACTGAACGCCGAGCGCGTCAAGCACGTCACGAAACAGATCGTGCGTGAGCGGCCGCGCTGGCAGCATGCCCTGCTGGGCATACGCGATCGCGGTCGCCTCCACGGCGCCGATCCAGATCGGCAGGTACCTGTCGCCCTGCGCCTCTTTCAGCAGGACGATGGGCTGGTTCGAGGGCATCTCGACCCGGACGCCGACGACCTCCATCTGCCTCACGGCCGCTCCGTCCTCTCGCGCGAGTTGCGCTCTGCGTGCTCGTTGCCTTCTTCGTTCTCCGCAGCGCCGGGTACCCACCTGCCGGCACTCCCTTTGCCAACGTACACCCGCTATTGGCTCAGATCCGTGCGCAGCCCGGCTTCAAGAAACGCAGCGTGCAGCCGCAGAGTGAGGGCTGCGATCTCCCGAGCCGTCTCTTCCGCCCGATCCCGTGCGCCCGGGCTGCGCTGGCGCATCATCGGCGCGACCACCTGGTCGATGAGCGCCGTTTCCCGCTCCGCGGCTGCCTTGATCGCGCGCAGGTGCCTCGGCTGCACGCCGAACCTGGCCAGCTCCGCGGCGGTCCGTGCCACCGTAAGCGCTTCTGGGCCGTAGTGCCGCCCGGACCTGCGGACCAGGCCGAACTCCTCGAGCTCGGCCAGCTCGCCGTCGCCTATTCCCGCGGCATGGGCAAGCTCACTGCGGCTGAGCGAATGCGTGGCCGCGGCGCCGCCGTCCGGTGCGGCCGCGGTGCCACCGTCGGGCGGGACCGCCGCGACCAGCCCGAGCGTGGCGCGAGGGCTTGGATCCTCACCGCGATCGAGCGCGCCGAGCTTCTCTTTGATCACCCGGAGCGGCAGGTACCGATCCCGCTGCGCGGACAGGATGTAGCGAAGCCGCTCGATGTCGGCGGGGCCGAACCGTCGGTACCCGGACGGCGACCGGGCCGGCTCGATCAGCCCCTCCGACTCGAGAAAGCGGATCTTGGAGACGCTGACGTCGTATTCTCCCTGCAGCTGGGCAAGCACTTCGCCGATGCTGAAGTAAGCCCGTGCCGACTGAGCACTCATGGTCCGCCGGCCGGCCAGCTCTCACTGTGCCGCCTGCTCGCGAGGAACACGAGCCGGAACTTGCCTACCTGGACCTCGTCTCCCCCGTTCAGGGTGGCTTCCTCGATACGCTCACGGTTCACGTACGTGCCGTTCAGGCTGCCGACGTCGCGCACGGTGAAGGCGCTCCCCTGCCGGTAGAACTCGGCGTGCCTGCGGGACACGGTCACATCGTCGAGGAAGATGTCGCTGTCCGGGTGACGGCCCGCCGTGGTGAGATCGTTGTCGAGCAGGAATCTGCTTCCTGCGTTCGGGCCCCGCTTGACCACGAGCAGCGCCGTCCCGGCGGGAAGCCCGTCGGCCGCGGCGAGATCGGCGGCAAGTTCCTCGCCCGGTTCGGCCTCGGGGGCCTCCGGCCCGGCCACGGAGATCATGGACGTGGTCTCCCCCGCCTGCTCACCCGGCGATCCCCGCGTCAGCGGGTTACCGCAGTGCGAACAAAAGCGCGCACCCTCCGGGTTCGCGCTCCCGCACTGCGTGCAGTAAACGCTCGGCATCGGTCGGCTCGGCCTCCATCCATCTGCCTTGCGCACCGGCGCGGGCTGATGCCTGCGCCGCGGTGGACCGCCACGTCGGAGCCACGGCCTTACCCGCAGTTTCACCGGCGGTTTCCACCTCCCCTGCCGCACAAGCTACCCGCGGTGCGACGAGTGAGTCCATGCGCCACGCATGTCCGTGCCCCTGCACGCTCCATCTCACCGGTGGGCAGCACCGCAACGCCGCACTACGCTGATCGAGATTTTCTCACACCTGGCGGCCGTGATGTCCCGTGGCGCCGGTGGCAACGTCGCCGGGCCGCAATCACTGGCCCGCGCGCTCCACCACCGCGGCCCACTCGTCGAGCAGCGCGTGCGCCGTGTCGGGGTCGCTGCCCTCGGCCCACATGTGCGTGACCGCCTCGGCGGGGTCGGGCAGCACGAGTACCCAGCTACCGTCCGCCTCCACCACGCGCACCCCGTCGGTCGTGTCCAGCGTGCGGTCGGCCGCCGCCTCGACCACGGCGCGCATCACCGATCCCTTCGCCACCCACGGCGTCGGCATCGACCGCCGGAGCAGATGCGCGGCCGGGATGCGGCGGTCGATCTGGCTGAGCGTCAGCCTGGTGCGTGCGACAAGCCCGAGGAGCCTGGTGAACGCCGCGATCCCGTCGACCGTCCGGCTGAACTCCGGCACGATGAAACCACCGCGCCCGTCACCAGCCAGGATCACGTCATCCTCGCCCGCCGCCTGCGTGAGCGCGTCCATCGACGTCGCGGTCCAGTGCGCCTCGACTCCGTGGAAGCGGCACACCTGCTCGGCCACCCGGGTCGTGGTCACGGGCAGCGCGACCCGCCCCGAGTGCCGCTCGGCCGCGATCAGGTCGAGCACGACAAGCAGCGCGCGGTCATCGTCCACGAGCGCGCCGTTCTCGTCGACGAGGAAGATCCGCTCGCCGACGGGGTCGAACCGGACGCCGAACGCCGCACGGGACGAGGACACGAGCTCGGAAAGCCGCTGCATGTCCGCGCGGCGCTGGGCGAGCGTCTCGGTCGGCGAGGCTTCGTCGAGCCGGTTGTTGACGGTGAGCACGTCCACGCCGATCCGGCCGAGCAGGCCGGGCAGCACCAGCGACGCCGTGCCGCCCGCGCAGTCGACGACGATCTTTAGTTCGGCTTCCCTGACGCCGGTCATGTCGACGCAGCGGACAAGTTCGTGCGTGTACGTCTCCGTCACCCGGGGCGGGAAGACAAGCTCGGCGATCTCGCCGGGGAAGGCGCGGCGGTATTCCTGCCGCGAGAACACCCGCTCCAGTTTCCGCTGTGCCGCCTGTGACAGGTCGGCGCCGCGCTCGTCGAGGAAGATGAGGTCGATCGCCTGCGGATCGCCCGGCGTCGTCCGCAGCGCGATCCCACCCGCGCACTCGCTCCTCGAGGTCTCGAACCGCGCCACCGGCAGCGGCTGCGCCTCGAGGTCCTGCACGTTGATCGCGCTCGCGGTGAGCGCACCGTGCACGGCCCGCTTGAGCGCCCGCGCGGCGCGCGACACGTCCCTCGAGGTGGTGACGCTCGCGCCCTTCTTCAGCGTCGTCGCGTAGGCGCTGGCCAGCCGCACGCACAGTTCCGGAGTTATCTCCACGTTGATGAGCCCGGACACGCCGCGCGGGCCGAACAGGGTGCGCTGCCCCCGTGACTCCCAGATCACGCTGGTGTTGACGACCGCGCCCGCCTCGATGGTCTTGAACGGGTACACCTTCACCCCGGATGACAGGAAGGCCTCGGCCTCGATGACGCACTCGTCGCCGACGACCGCGGCTTCCTCGATCCGGACCGACGCCATCACGTCGGTGTTCTTGCCGATCACGCAGCCGCGCAGGTTCGCCCCTGGCCCGATGTACACGTTGTTGTGCACGACCGCGCGGTGCAGGAACGCGCCCTCCTTCACCACCACGTTGCTGCCGATCACGGTGAACTCGCGCAGCTCCGCACCCGCTTCGATCTTGGCGTAGTCGCCGATGCACAGCGGGCCCTTCAGCACCGCCTCCGGATCGACCTCCGCGCCGTCGGCGACCCAGATCCCCGGCGACACCTCGAACCCGTCGATCTCGGCGTCGACGCGGCCGGCGAGCACGTCCGCCTGGGCCTTCAGGTAACTCTCATGAGTCCCGACGTCCTCCCAGTAGCCGCTCGCGATGTAACCGTGCAGCGGTGCGCCGCGCTCGAGCAGGCGGGGGAACACGTCGGACGACCAGTCGACCGACTCACCGGCGGCCACCTCGGCGAGCACCTCGGGCTCCATGACGTAGATGCCGGTGTTGACGGTGTCCGAGAACACCTGGCCCCAGGTCGGCTTCTCGAGGAACCGCTGCACCCGGCCGTCGTCGTCGACGATGATGATCCCGAACTCAAGCGGGTCCGGCACGCGGGTGAGGCCGATCGTGACCAGAGCGCCCTGCTTCTTGTGCGACTTGATCATGGCGGGCAGGTCGATGTCGGTGAGCGCGTCACCAGAGATGACCACGAACGGGCCGTCCCGCAGCTCGTCCTCGGCGTTCTTCACGCTTCCCGCGGTGCCGAGCGGCATCTCTTCCGTCGCGTACCGCAGGCTCATGCCGAAGTCCTCGCCGTCGCCGAAATAGTTGCGGACGAGCGACGCGAGAAAAGCCGTGGTGACCACCGTGTCATGAAAACCCTGCCGCTTGAGCAGCCGCAGCACGTGCTCCATGATCGGTTTATTGGCGACGGGCAGCAGCGGCTTCGGCTGATTGGCGGTCATCGGCC
>DATFVJ010000350.1:0-7476 GCA_035260365.1 Streptosporangiaceae bacterium | reverse complement strand
TCCCATGTCGCTTTCTCTGTCACCGCGCTCTCGATCCGTCATCGTGACCAGGCTTCGGGCCGCCGGCTGTGTCTTCGCAGAAGACGAGGCGCGGTTGCTCATCTCCGCGGCACGAACGCCGGCCGACCTCGCCGCCATGGTGGGCCGGCGGGCCGCCGGCCTGCCCCTCGAACAAGTCCTCGGCTGGGCGGAGTTCTGCGGCCTGCGGATAGCCGTGGCCCCCGGGGTGTTCGTGCCCCGCCGCCGCACCGAGTTCCTCGTCAGTCAGGCGGCCGCGCTGGCCAACCAGAGCGCCAGCCGGGCGGGTCAGCCTGCCATGCTCGCGCACCAGGGTGCCGGTTCGGCTGGTCAGGTGGCCACGCCTGCGGACCCGGGCGCAAGCCTGGCTGGCCAGGTTCTCGCCCGGCCACCAACTGTCGTCCTCGACATCTGCTGCGGCTCCGGCGCGGTGGGCGCCGCCCTGGCCGCGGCGCTCGACGGGGCTGAGTTGTACGCCGTCGACATCGACCCGGCCGCGGTGCGGTGCGCCCGCCGCAACGTCGCCGCCGCCGGTGGTCAGGTCTACGAAGGCGACCTCTACGAGCCGCTGCCCGCTACGCTGCGGGGACGCGTCGACGTCCTGGTGGCCAACACACCCTACGTACCCACCGAGGAGGTCGGGTTGCTCCCCCCGGAGGCTCGCATCCACGAGCCTCGGGTGGCGCTCGACGGTGGCGCGGACGGGCTCGACGTCCAGCGACGGGTGGCCGCTGCCGCGCCACTGTGGCTGGCACCAGGCGGCCACCTGCTGATCGAGACGAGCGGGCGCCAGGCGCCGCTGCTCGTCGAGACCTTCGCCCGCAGCGGGCTGATCCCGCGGGTGGCCAGTTCCGACAAGCTGAATGCCACCGTCGTCACCGGCCAGCGCGGTGAGGTCCATCTGGGCTGAGTCTGGCCCGGCCGTCTGGCCGCAGCGTGACCGCCCGGCCGGCGATCGACGTGAGCTAGACCTGCCAGCGCGAGTACCGGCGCCCCCGGTGGTGGTGGCCGCCGGGCCAGCCCGGGCGCCGGTCCGGTGGGTAGCCGGGCCACCCCTGGCGGCGCATCCGCCGGCGGAACCTGCCGATCAGGACGATCGCAACCAAGGAGGCCACCAGCCAGAACACCAGGAATACCTTGACGATCGTCAGCAACACCCACCCGCCGCCAGGAATCAGCAGCGCCGCGACCAATGCGAGCAGGAGCAGCGGCAGAACCCGCGGCCGGTGCCGGAAGGTCCACGGCGGTGCGGCTCGAGGTGGGAACTGGACGGGCCGCGGCAGGGCCGCGGCCGGCTCGGGCAGGTCGGCCATGACGCGGCGCAGATCACCGGAGGTTTTCGCGTTCAGCGCCGCCGCGACCCGCTCGTCAAGCTCGTCGCGGGTGAGCCGGCCATCGGCGAAATGGTCGCGCAGCCGTGCGGTGACGCGGTCCCGGTCGGCGTCGGAAATTCGGATGTGGTCGTCCATCGCGCGTCCTCTCCTACGCCTCGTCCTGCTCGCTGTCCGCGTCGTCGGCCAGGATCCGGTACAGCCTGCGCCTGGTCGCTTCGAGCAGAAGTTCGGCGGCGCGGATCTGCTCGGGGGTGCCGGCGTGGGCCACCTGGACGATGCCGGCGCCCAGCCGCGCCGCCTGGGCGATGAGGTTAGGTACCTCGCCGGCTTCCGACTGGTCCATCGACTCCCACGTGCCGCGGGCCATCTCGGGGTTCTCCTCGACATATGTGCGGCCCGCTTCGGTCAGCCTGAAGGTGCGCCGCCCGCCCGACTCCTCGCCCTCGATCAGGCCCTCGTCGGCGAGCTGAGCCAGCGCGGGATAGACCGCACCGGGGCTGGGCCGCCAGGCGCCACCGCTGCGCTCGTCGATCTCGGACATGATCTGGTAGCCGTTGCGCGGGCCCTCCCGCAGCAAGGCCAGGATCGCGGCGCGCACGTCGCCCCGGCCGGCCTTCTGGCCCCGCGGCGAGCCGGGTGAGCCCGGCGGGCCAGGCCACCAGCGACCCTGCGGGCCACCGAAGGGCCCGGACCACTGCTTCCCGCCGCCCGGGCGCCCGAAGCCGAAGCCCCAATCCCACGGGCCGCCCCGCAGGCCAGGGCCACCGCCGGCCATCTTGGCCGCGGCTCCCCGGAGGTGGCTGACCATCTCGCTCACACACTTGGCGACATCGAACAGCCGGGGATCGAACTCCCCGGCCCCAGAACCCGCTGTCGGCATATTCGCACTCCCGTCAACATCTCGCGACACGGTCACGATATATCGGTAGCTTACGACCCCGATGGCCCGATGACAAGATATAGCTCGATTACGGGTGCCGGGCCCGCGCCGCGGGCCGGCCTGGCGCTGGTAGGGCCCGGCATTGTCGCGGCCCGCGCGGCCGACATAGCCTCGTCTTGCTGCTTAGGCCTGACGTCGGCGCTGGCGGCGCGAACACGTCGGCGTGGCCCGGCAGGAAAGGGACGGTGCGCGCGATGGAGCGGATGAGCACGCTGGACGCCGGGTTCTTCTTCATGGAGGACGACAACGTACCGATGCACGTCGGATCGGTGGCGGTGTTCGACGGGCCATCGCCAGCGTACGGCGACGTGGTGCGGTTGCTTGTGTCAAAGCTGCCACAGGTGCCGAGGTACCGGCAGCGGGTCCGCACGGTCCCGCTGCACCTCGGCCGCCCGGCATGGATCGACGACGAGCACTTCGAGGTCCTCTACCACGTCAGGCACACCGCGGTACCCGCGCCGGGAGGAGCCGAGCAACTGCGCAACCTGGCCGGCCGCGTGTTCGCGCAGCGCCTTGACCTCGCCAAGCCGCTGTGGGAGATGTGGCTCGTCGAAGGCCTGCGGGACGGCCGCTGGGCGATCATCTCCAAGGTGCACCACTGCATGATCGACGGCGTCGCCGGCTGGGACCTGGCCGCGGCGCTGCTTGACGCCAGCCCGGACGCGGAGCACCCGGCCGCGGGTCCCTGGACCCCCGAGCACGCTCCCTCCACCGCGTGGATGGTCATGGACGGGCTCCGCGACACGCTCGTCGCACCGCTGCAGCAACTGGCCCGGGTGCCGGCTCTCGCCCGCAGTCTGCCCACCCGCCACGAGGTGCTCGACTTCGCCAGGGGATTACCTGGAACCACCGGCCGCCTGGCCAACCCCGCCGCGAGTTCGCTCAACGGGCCGAGCGGCCCGCACCGGCGCTGGGAGTGGACGCAGGCCAGCTTGAAAGAGGTCAAGCTGGTCCGTAACGCGTTCGGCGGCACCGTCAACGATGTCGTGCTCGCCGCGGTCACCCGCGGGTTCCGCGACCTGCTCACCGAGCGCGGCGGGCTTTCCGACGGGCAGGTGGTGCGCTCGCTGGTGCCGGTCTCCGTCCGCGCCGCGAGCGAACGAGGCACCTTGAACAACAGGGTCTCCGCGGTACTTGTCAACCTGCCGGTGAGCGAGCCCGATCCGGTGAACCGCCTCGCTCGGCTGCGCGAGCAGATGGATGACCTGAAGAACAGCCGCCAGGCGGTGGGGGCCCAGGGGCTCACCGGGCTGGCGGGATTCGCGGCCCCCACCTTGCTGGCGCTGGGTTCCAGGCTCACCTTCCGGTTCCCGCAGCCGCTGATGCAGACGGTCACCACGAACGTCCCTGGACCGCGCTTCCCGCTCTACATGCTCGGCAGGCAACTGACGGAGATGCACCCCTACGTCCCGATCGCCAGCAACATACGCATCTCGGTCGGCATACTCTCCTACCTCGACCAGCTGAACTTCGGCATCAACGCCGATTTCGACGCGGTGCCGGACATCGGCGTGCTCACCGGCGGGATCCGGCAGGGTTTCGACGAGCTAGCCGCGCGCGCCGCGTCCGCCCCGGCCACCTGACGCGCCCCGGGCCCGGCTTACGCTGTCAGCCCCGGCCGGTCCATCAACCATGATCCCGAACGGCTGCCGCGTGCGCCACCTGGGCGATCGCAGCGTCGGCCGGGGCGTGGCGGCATGCCGTCAGGCCTCAGGCCGTTGCCGTGCCAGCGGCGGCGTTCGGTGCCGGTTGTACCAGGTCACCTGGCCGCAGCCGGAATACCTGCAGGCGCAGGTTGTAGTACTTCTCTGTCTCGCCGACCCATTCCATGCCGATCCGGACCGCGGTCGCCGCGGCGCGCGCGTTGCCTGGCCGCACGACCGCGATGACCTGCTCGATGCCCTGATCGAAAGCCCACCGCGCCAGGGCGAGCCCGCTTTCCGTGGCGTAGCCGCGGCCCCACATGTCTGGATGCAGCTGCCAGCCCATCTCGAACTCCTCGTCGGGCGGCAGCGGCAACAGGATCGCGCCGCCGATCAGGCGCCCATCCTCGCGAAGCTCGATCGCCCAGCGGCCAGCGGGCACCACCATGCGCGCGTCCTCGGCGATCCACTGTTGCAGGACGAGGCGCATGGCCGCCGCGTCGGGAACGCTGTCCATCGCCGGAGCGAGCCACCGCGCCACCTCGCCGTGGCCGTACGAGGCGAGCGCCGTGTCCGCGTCGTCGACCGTCCAGGGCCGCAGGACAAGACGGTCGGTGATCAATCGTTGGGCCATAGGCTCACGATAACCGTGGCGTGCGGGGTTGGCCGTCATCGCACAGTGATCGAACCTCACCGGTGCATGCGTGCCTCAGCGGACCGGCTGGCCGATCGCGAGCAGATTGCCTTCGCTGTCCTTGAACCACGCGGCGCGCTCGCCAGCGCCGCCCTTGCTCGGGTAGTTGCCCGATACCTCGGCGATGCCGTCCACAGCGGTCAGGCCCGGCAGGCTTTACACCTCGAACGCGTCGTGGGGTTTCGGATCGGCGTGGACGAGCGCGGCGGTCAGCCGCGGGACGGTGTGGATGAGGGCGTGCTCGGCTTCGGCCGCGACCTGGTGTGCCTGCACGGCGGAGCAGCCGGCATCGACCACGACCTCGCATTCCGCACGCAACTGGTGCCCGATCCACCGTAGCCGCACCCGCCCGGCGGCCAGCACCCCTGGCGTGGCGCGCAGCGTGGCTTCGGCCCGGTCGACAAGGGCAGGGTCCACCGCGTCCATCAGCCGCCGGTACACCTCACGGGTGGCCTGGCGCAACACGACGACGATCGCCGCGGTGATGCCGAGGCCCACGACCGGGTCGGCCCACTGCCAGCCAAGGGCAACCCCGCCCGCGCCGATCAGCACCGCAAGGGAGCTGAATCCGTCGGTGCGCGCGTGCAACCCGTCGGCCACCAGCGCGGCCGATCCGATCTTGCGGCCGACCCTGATCCGGTAGCGGGCCACGAGCTCGTTCCCGGCGAACCCGGCCAGGGCCGCCGCCGCGACCGGTGCCAGATTCGTCACGTCGCGTGGGTGCAGCAGGCGCTCGATCGCCACGCCGGCCGTGACGATCGAGGAGACCGCGATCGCCACGACGATCGCCACCGCGGCCAGGTCCTCGGCGCGCCCGTAGCCGTAGGTGTAGCTGCGGGTCGGCGGGCGGCGCGCCAGCACGAACGCGAGCCCGAGCGGCACCGCGGTCAGCGCGTCGGCCGAGTTGTGCAGCGTGTCCCCGAGCAGTGCCACGGACCCGGAGATCGCCACCACTGCCGCCTGGATCACCGCGGTGGCGGCCAGGCCGGCCAGGGAGAGCCACAGCGCCCGCATGCCCTCGGCTGAGGACTCCATCGCCGCGTCGACCTTGTCCGCGGCCTGGTGTGAATGTGGCCGGAGCAGATGCCGATCGCGCATGGAGTCAAGGATGCATGGCCAAGCCGGTTGCAGCACCTCGACAACAGCGCATTCCGCGCTGTTGCAACGCTGCCGCAGCAGGCCCGGCGCCTGATTTGTCACGTGATGTGCCGCCCGGACGTATCAGCCGCGCGGTGGCCGCCTCTGCTTAATAAGGACGACCTATGCTTCATAGGACCCCTGCGCCATCCACGCGCCGATGGCTCACGCGGGTGAGAGGAAGCGGCGACCATGCGCGACGATCCCTCGGTGACCGCGCTCGTCACACGAGCGAGAAACGGCGACAAATTAGCATGGGACGAGATCGTCGACAGGTACGCGCCGCTCGTCTGGTCGATCTGCCGCCGGCACCGGCTGAGCAGTCTTGACACCGACGACGTCGGCCAGAGCGTATGGCTGCGGCTGGTGGAACAGCTCAACGCACTGCGCGACCCGGCCGCGCTGCCGGGCTGGCTGGCAACAACCACCCGGCGCGAATGCATCCGCGTGCTGCGCGCCGCGAACAAGCAGGAGACACGAAGCTCCAACCCGCCAGACCTCGACACGCTCCCAGACGAGTACGCAGCGGCGGCCGAACAAGAACTGCTCACCGCGGAACGTGACGTGGCGCTGCGCGAGGCGTTCGGCGCGCTGCCGCCGAGGTGCCAGCGCCTGATCTCGATGCTCATCGCTGACCCCCCGGTGCCCTACGCTGAAATCAGTTCCACGCTTGGAATTCCCATCGGCAGCATCGGACCCAACCGGCGCCGCTGTTTGAACAGGCTTCGCCGCCATCCGCCGCTTGCGGCTCTCATCAGCGCGGAAAGCCATACGACGCGAGGAGGTGACAGATATGGCCAGTCAGTGGTGGATCGATGACGACGAGCTTCTGGCCACACTCGGCGATGCCGTCCGCACCGCGCGCGACATGCCCGCGAACTTCGCAGAGGTCGGGAAGGCGACGTTCACGTGGCACAGCATCGATGCCGACCTCGCCACCCTGACCCGCGACTCAGCCAGGGCGGAAGAGGAAGTGCTCGCGTCCGCTCGGTCAGAGCCAGCGAACCTGAGGTCCCTCACGTTCACCTCCGCGCAGCTCACGATCGAGCTCGAGGTCAGTTCCGGCGCGCTGCTCGGCCAGATCGTGCCGCCCCAGGCCGGGCGGATCGACGCGTGCGCGGCCAGCGGCCACGTGCAGACCGCTGTTATCGACGAGATCGGCTGCTTCGCCATCCGCCGGATCCCCGAGGGCTCGTTCCGCCTGCACTGCCAGACGGTCAGCGGCGCCAGCGTGATCACGAACTGGATCACCCTCTAAACCCCCTCCGGCCAGGATCGGCGCAGGCCGCGGTAGCCGTTAAGCGGTGGGGCGCTCGCCGCGGCCGCGGTGGGGACAGCGGATCAGGGGGCCTGCGCATCCGTCTTGCGGCCGGCCCGCGCAGCGCGTGCAGGAACTCCTCGAGGAATCCTGGCGCGGCAAGGCTCCCAAACGCCTCGTCGCCGACTTCGAGGCCGCCTGCGGCGAGCGACCGTCAAACTGATCGGCAATGGCGCCGCCGGGAGGCTCAGAGCTTTCCCCGGTTCCTCGATGCGAGGATGATCTGGGTCACCGTATACGTGCTCAGGCCCAGCTTCCGCGCTATTTCGTCAGGCCGTATTCCCTGCTCGTTGTACAGGATCGCCAGCCTTTCCTGCGACTTGCTCCACGGGTTGCGGGCCACTTTGCGGGCCGGCCGGGGGAGTGGCTTGTCCCTGCGGCGGGCCGGCGCG
>DATFVJ010000349.1:0-3882 GCA_035260365.1 Streptosporangiaceae bacterium | reverse complement strand
CATGCCGGACACCGTCCGTTACGACACCGGTCTTGTCCTGCTGTCCGTGGTCATCGCCATCGTGGCGGGCACGGCCGCCCTGTGGGCCGCGTTGCGCATCCGCGGTATCTGGTCCACCCTCGGCGCAGCGCTGATCATGGGCGTGGCGGTCAGCGGCATGCACTACACGGGCATGGCCGCGATGCGCGTCTACCCTGCGGCGCAGACCGCGGGCATGCTCACCGGCGCCACCGCGGGCGGCTTCCTGCTGCCGCTCGTCTTCGGGCTCAGCATCCTGACGTTCGCTGTCACCGTGGTCATCGTGTTGTCCCCCACCGAACAGGAGATCCGTGACGACACCGCGCTGATGGAACGGATCAGGCAGGGCAGCTGGCATTCGTGACGCGGGCGCGCCACGCCTGGGCGGCGGCGCGGCGCGCGAGGCAGGTCAAGGCACGGCCCGGCTGGCTCAGGGCCGGTGGCGAGCTTGCCGCTGTGGGATTCTTTAGGGGATCCGGAGCACCGGATCCGTCGCGTGATACCGCGCCGCCCGCCGCTCGAAAGTGACGCGGGGAGACTCGCCATGCCAGATCGGTACGCGTACCTCGGCCCGGAAGGGACGTTCACCGAGGCCGCGCTCAACACCCTGGACGAGGCCGCCGGAGCCGAGCACGTGCCGTTCCCGACCGTGCAGGCGGCACTCGACGCGGTACGCCACGGTGAGGCGGTCCGCGCCGTCGTCCCGATCGAGAACTCGGTGGAGGGCGCGGTCACCGCCACGCTCGACGAACTCGCCGTCGGCCACGATCTGGTCATCTGCGCGGAGATCCTGCTGCCAGTGACATTTGCGCTGCTGGCCCGGCCGGGGACGCGGCTCGACGAGATCAAGACGGTCGGCGGCCATCCGCACTCGCAGCCGCAATGCCGCCGCTGGCTGGCCGCGAACCTGCCCGCGGCCGAGTGGCGGCCCGCCGCCTCCAACGCGGAGGCGGCGCGGCAGGCCGCGGATGGTCAGATCGGCGCGGCGCTCGCGGGAGCGTTCGCCGCACCCACCTACGGCCTCGACGTGCTCGCGCGCGACATCAACGACCGTGCGGGCGCGGTCACCCGGTTCGTACTGGTTCGGCTGCCCGGGCCGATGCCCGCGCGAACCGGCGCTGACCGCACCTCGCTCGCCGCGTTCCTCGCCGACGACCACCCGGGCGCGCTCGCGGAGATCCTGACCGAGTTCGCCGTGCGCGGCGTGAACCTGACCCGCGTGGAGTCCAGGCCCACCGGCGCCGCGCTCGGCCGGTATTACTTCTCGATCGACTGCGAGGGACACATCGACGACGCGCGGGTCGGCGAGGCTCTGATGGGTCTGCGCCGGGTCTGCGGCGACGTGCGGTTCCTCGGCAGCTACCCGCGCCGCGATGGCGGTACCACGCAGGTACGCCCGGGCACGTCCGACGCCGAGTTCGCCGACGCCACGGCCTGGCTGGCCCGCCTGCGCTACGGCCGGGTCTAGCGCTGGCCGGGTCTAGCGCTGGCCGGGTCTAGCGTTGGCCGGGTGCGTGGCTCACAGGTAAGGGCCGGAGGATCCTGGCGGTCCCTGGTGGGGGCCGTCGTCCGGGGCGCCCGGCATCATCCCGGGCGGAAGCGCGCGCCGCATCTGCTCGAGTTGTGCGCGGGCCGCCATCTGCTGCGCGAACAGTGTGGTCTGGATGCCATGGAAGAGCCCTTCCAGCCATCCGACCAGCTGCGCCTGCGCCACCCGCAGCTCCGACTCGCTCGGCAGCTCGTTCTCGGTGAACGGCAGCGAGAGCCGCTCGAGCTCCGCGACGAGTTCGGGCGCGAGCCCGTCCTCCAGTTCCTTGATCGAGCTCTGGTGGATCTTCTTGAGCCGTGCGCGGCTCTTCTCGTCGAGCGGCGCGGCGCGCACCTCCTCGAGCAGCTGGCGGATCATGCTGCCGATCCGCATCACCTTGGCCGGCTGCTCGACCATCTCCGTGACCGGACGCTCGTTACTTTCCCGTTCGTCGTGTCCGGCGTTCTCGATCGTCATGCCCTCGGGGCTGACCAAGACGACCTCTGGCTGCTGGCGTTCTGTGTTCATCCGGTCGTTCATGCCCCAAGTCTGGCGGACGCGCCCCGCAGGGCGCACGCGGGGCGGGTGATCGGGCGTACGCGGCGCACATCGCGCCGGTGACAGCGCAGGTAACGGTGGGCCAGGATCCGCCCGCGGCCCCGCGGCCCCGCGGCCCCGCGGCCCCGCAGCGCACGGGCGGCGCGCCACGCGGCAGCCGTTCAGGGCAGCACTGCCCCGGGGGGCGCCCCCCTTCGCGGGGGTCCGGGGGTCGTCCCCCGGGCTGGCAGGGCCCCCCGCACCAATGGATGCCGCATCCGCGGCAGCCGTTCGGGATCGTTGTGCGCCAGCTTCATCAGGTGACGAGCAGAACCTTGCCGATGTGCGCGCCGGCCTCGACGACGCGGTGGGCCTCCGCCGCCTCTTTCATCGGCAGGACGCGGTCGATCACCGGCCGCACCTTTCCGGCCTCGATGAGCGGCCAGACGTGCTCGCCGACCTCGGCCACAACGGCGGCCTTTTCGGCCGGCGGCCGGGACCGCAGCGTGCTCGCGTGCACGCTCGCCCGCTTCGCATGCAGCGTGTGCAGGTCAAGCTCGGCCCTCGTGCCGCCGAGCAGCCCGATCACGACCAGGCGGCCGCCCGTGGCGAGGGATTCGACGTTGCGGGCCAGGTAGCTGGCGCCCATGATGTCCAGGATCACGTCGGCGCCCGTAGCACCGGTGAAATCCCTGACCGCCTCGGCGAAATCCTCGTCCCGGTACGAGATCGCCCGGTCCGCGCCGAGCTCCTCGCATCTGGCCAGCTTCTGCGGCGAGCCCGCGGTGCACAGCACCCGCGCGCCCCACACCCGGGCGAGTTGCAGCGCAAACGTGCCGATGCCGCTCGCGCCGCCGTGCACGAGAACGGTTTCACCCGGCGCGAGCCTGCCGACCTGGAACACGTTGGCCCAGACCGTGCACGCCGCCTCGGGCAGCCCCCCGGCCGAGGCGACATCCACACCCGCGGGCACCGGCAGCACCTGCCCGGCGGGCACGGCGACACGCTCCGCGTACCCGCCGCCCGACAGCAGCGCGCACACCTCGTCGCCCACGCGCCATCCGGTCACGCCGGGCCCGGCCGCCGCGACGCGGCCCGAGCACTCCAGGCCCGGGTACGGCGGCGCTCCTGGGGGCGGCGGGTAAAGTCCTTGACGTTGCAGCAGGTCGGCCCGGTTGACGGCGCTAGCGGTCACATCGATCAACACCTCGCCAGGACCTGGCTGCGGATCGGGTACTTCCGTCCACTGGAGTACCTCGGGCCCACCTGGCTCGGTGATGACGATGGCGTGCATGGGTGCTCCGGGCGCTCGCGTGTGCTGATGGGCTTCACGGGTATGGCGACGGTGTCGCGGTGGCCTAGGCTCGGCGTGTAGTAAGTATCCCGGCCCGTGCGAGCATGACATCCTCGTACCGACGAAGCTGGGGGAAGGACCTTGACCAACCAGGATCACAATACGCCGGTCCCGGCCGACGGGCTGGTGCCAGCCGACGGCGCGGGCGCCGCCGATGGAGCGGGCGCCGCCGACGGAGCGGGCGCCGCCGACGGTACGGCCGGCGAGCCACGCTCTGGCGAACCGGGCTCAAGCAGCCAGGGATCTGGTGGACAGGGTTCTGAAGGGCACAGTTCCGGGGTCCAGGGTTCCGGGGTTCAGGGTTCCGGGGTTCAGGGTTCCGGGGTTCAGCGTTCTGACGGGCCGGGTTCTGGTGAGCCGGGTGCTGGGGCCCAGGCTCCGTCTGGTCAGGTGGTATCGGGTGGGGCCGCGCCCGGTCACGGCGCACCGGGTCAGGTTGCGGCGG
>DATFVJ010000348.1:0-2091 GCA_035260365.1 Streptosporangiaceae bacterium | reverse complement strand
GGGCTCCGGAGGGCTCCGGGGGGTGCGGAGCTCAGCGGCGGAGCCTGGCCCGCGCGACCCGGGCCATGGCGGCCGGCCCTGTGAGGGGACGGAACCGGCTCGCGGCGGCGCTGAGCGCCTCGTACTGGTCGGCGGTGAGGTCGATGTCGGCGGCGGCCCCGTTGCTTTCGAGCTGCGCCACGGTCGACGCGCCGGGGATCGCGGTCACCGACGGGTGGTGGATGACCCAGGCGAGCGCGGCCTGCGCGGCGGTGGCGGAGTTCGCCTCCGCGACCTCGTTCAGGGTGGCGAGCAGCTCACCCGCGCGGTCGAGGTTCTCGGGCAGGAACAGCGGGTTGGCCGACCGCACCCGGTTGGCGGGCCGGTGGCCCGGGCCGTAGGTGCCAGCGAGCAGCCCCTGGGCCAGCGGGCTGTAGGCGATCACGACGCGGCCGTGCTCGCGGGCGAAGGGCAGCAGTTCGTCTTCTGGCGTGCGGTCGGCGAGGTTGTACCTGACCTGGTTGCTCAGTATCCGGCTGCCGAGCGCCTGCTCGGCGGCGCGCCAGCGCGACAGCGAATAGTTGCTCACCCCGACCTCGCCGACGAGACCGACCGCCTGCAGGGCTCGCATGCCCCGCATCGCGGTCCGGTCGCGGACGACCGGGTTGGGCTGGTGGACCTGGTACAGGTCGAGCCGGTGGGCCCCGAGCCGGTTCGCGCTCGCGACCGCACGCTGCTCGACGACCGGGGCGATGGGCAGGATGGGGAAGATCTTCGTGGCGAGGAAGACCCGTTCGCGGTCGTCGCCGAGAGCGCGGCCGAGAATGCGCTCGCTGCGCCCGAACCCGTACGCCTCGGCGGTGTCGAAGAGGGTAATCCCGAGTTCGAGCGCCCGGCGCACGATGTTGTGTGCCTCCTGGCCGGCGTACGGCTGGCCGTACCCCCACTCGGGCGAGCCGAACTGCCAGGTGCCGAGCCCGATCTTGGAGATCGGCTTACCGGTGTCGATTTCCAGGTAACGCATGCCGCAAGTCTGCTCCAGTGGCGCCGTCTTGCGTATGCCTTACGCTGGCCGCCATGGACTTCGGCCAGCCGACGGCGTCCGACCGCGAGATGATGGACCTGGCCCTGCGGCAGGCGCGGGCGAGCCTGGCGGCCGGCGGCGTGCCGGTCGGCGCCGTCCTCGCGGCCGGTGGCAGCGTCCTCGGGGCCGGGCACAACGAGCGGGTGCAGCGCGGTGACCCGGTCGCGCACGGCGAGATCTCGTGCCTGCGCAACGTGGGCCGGCGGGCGTCCTACCTGGACACGACCTTGTACACGACGCTGTCGCCGTGCCAGATGTGTTCTGGCGCGATCTTGCTGTTCCAGATCCCGCGGGTGGTCGTGGGGGAGGCGGAGACCTTCGCGGGTGATCTGGGCTTCCTGGCCAGCCGCGGCGTCGACGTGGTGCTGCTCGGCGACGAGCGCTGCGTCGCGGCCATGCGGGAGTTCCAGGCGCGTTATCCCGACGTATGGCGCGAGGACATCGGCGGCCGATGACCGATCCGCGCAAACTCACCGACCTGCCGTACGCGCACCTGCTCGGCCCGCACACGGGAGCGCTCGAGCCGCAGGGCGACTACGACGCGGCCCTGTTCGAGGGGCTGACCTTCGACGACGCCGAAGCGGCGAGCGCCAGGTTCGACCAGTGCGCGTTCTCGTCCGTGTCCTTCACCGGCGGCGGGCTGCGCGGCTCGAAGTTCAGTGACGTCTGGCTGCGCGCGGTCCGGGTGGTGGGCACCAACCTCGCCGAGACGCAGTGGCGGGACGCGCAGGTGCTTTCCGCCGCGTTCGCCGGAGTGGAGGCGCTGCGCACACAGTGGCGCAGGGTCGTGTTCCACGGCTGCAAGCTCGACTCGGTCAACTTCCGGGAGTCCGCGTTCACCGAGGTGGTGTTCGAGGACTGCGTGCTCCGCGACGTCGACTGGTCGGGCTCGACGCTCGCCACGGTGCGCTTCCCCGGGTCCGCGCTGCACCGCGCGAGGTTCGGCCGGTGCGAGCTGGCCGACGCCGACTTCCGCGGCGCCACAGAACTCGACGTGGCCGACGGCTACGCGTCGCTGAAGGGCGCGA
>DATFVJ010000347.1:0-4782 GCA_035260365.1 Streptosporangiaceae bacterium | reverse complement strand
CCCGCCGCGGCCTCCGCGGTGGACGGTGCCATCGCGGTGAGCTTGCCGCGGTCCACCTTGCCGTTCCTGGTCAGCGGCAGGCTCTCGTGCCAGCTGACGGCGGACGGCGTCATGTGGTCAGGCAGGTGCTCGCGCAGCGCGTGCCGGATCTCCTCCTTTGTCGGGCGGGCGTCGCCGGCCGGGACAAGGTGCGCCACAAGCCGGTCGCCGCGGGCCGCGGCCTGCCGCACCACGACGGCCTGCTTCACCGCGTCGATCGCGGCCAGCCGCGTCTCGACCTCGCCGGCCTCGATCCGGTAACCGTTGATCTTGAGCTGGAAGTCGCTGCGGCCGACGATGCCGATGCTCCCGTCCGGCAGGTAACGGCCGAGGTCGCCGGTGCGGTAGAGCCGCTGACCGCGGCGCTCGTCGTACCGGAAGCGCGCCGCGGTGCGCGCCTCGTCTCGCCAGTAGCCGCGGGCCAGACCGGTACCCGCGGCGCAGATCTCGCCGGTGACCCAGTCCGGCGTGTCAAGGCCGTCGGCGTCCAGGATGTAGGCGCGGTTGTTCGCGTTGGGCCGGCCGTAGGGGATGTCCTCGGTGCCGTCCGCGGCCCCGATCGGGTGCAGAATGTTCCAGATCGTGGTCTCCGTGGGACCGCCGAGGGACATCAGCGTCAGGTCGTTCTTCACCCGCCGCAGCGCGGCAGGCAGCGCCCTGGGGATGCGGTCACCGCTCAGCATGACCAGGCGCAGCGCACCGAGCCGCGCGCCGCCGTCGAGCCCCGCCTGTTCGGCCAGCAGGCCCGCGATGGCCGGTACCGAGTTCCAGACCGTGACGCCGAAGGCGCCGCACAGTGCGAGCCAGTGCGCCGGGTCGGTGGCGTGTCCGGCGTCCGGCAGCACGAGAGCGGCACCCGCGGAGAGAGCGCCGAACACGTCGTACACGGACAGGTCGAAGTTGAACGCGCTGACCGCGATGAACCGGTCGTCCGCGCCGATGCGGAACCGGGCGTTGCAGTCGGCCACCACGTTCGCGACGCTGCGGTGGCTGACCATGACGCCCTTGGGCTCGCCGGTGGTCCCCGACGTGTAGAGCACGTAGGCGAGGTCGTCGGGGCCAGCGCCCGCCGCTGGCGGGCAGCCGGCGCCGGCCGTCCCCGTGCCGAGCGGGCTGGCCGCGTCGAGCGTGAGCGTGTCGATGCCGTCGCCGCGGCCGGGCCGCCAGCCGGCGTTGGTGAGCACGCAGCGCACGTTGCCGTCGCGCAGCATGTAGCGCACGCGCTCGGCCGGGAGGGCGGCGTCCACCGGCAGATACGCGCCGCCGGCCATCAGCGTGGCCAGGATCCCCACGATCTGCTCAGGCCCGCTGTGCATGATCAAACCGACGAGCTCGTCCCGCCGGACCTGCCTGGCCCGCAGCCACGCGGCGGCGTGCGCGGCGCGCCTGGAGAGTTCGCCGTAGCCCATCGAGGCGCTCGTGGTCAGCAGCGCGGGCGCGTCCGGGGCGCGTGCGGCCTGGGCTAAGAACGCGTCCTGCAGCAGATGGGCGGGCAGCGGGGCGGCCGTGTCGTTCGCGGCCCTGCGGCGTGCCCGCTGATCTTCTGGCAGCAGGTCGAACGTGGTCGCCGACCACGCCGCGTCGTCGCGCAGACCGTCGAGCAGCGCCTGGTAGGCGCCTACCATGGCGCTGATCATCCCGTCAGGGAAGAGCCCGGCCACGGCGTCGAACTGCACGACCACGCCGCCGTGCTGCTCGAACGCGAATGCGTTGAGCCACACCTGCGGTGTCTGGCTGGAGGTGTAGACCTCGGGACCGAAGAGCTCCAGAGCGGAACCGTCGATGTCGGCCCGGACGTATCCGATGGCGGCGTTGAAGGTGAACGGCATGCGCGCGTCGGCGCTGCTGCCGCGCCGCGCAAGCTCGCGCAGGACTTCGATGCCTGAGAAGTGGCGATGGTCGAGGTCGCGGCGCAACCGGGTCTGCAGCGCGTGCGCCCGCTCGCCGAAGGTGCGGTGCCGGTTGACGTCGATCTCGACGAGCAGTGTCTCGGAGAAGTTGCCGACCGCGTCGGCGATGCGCGGGTGGATCGGCGGACGGTTGGCGACCGTCGTGGTGAGGGTGAACCGGTGGCCCGCGCCCCAGCGGGCAAGCGTTTCCGCGTAGGCGGCGAGCAGCACCACCGTGGGGGTGAGCCCGGCGCTCGCCGCCCGGGCCGTCAGCGTGGCCCAGGACGGCGGGTCGAGGCGCGCGGTGTACTGCACGAACCGGGGGCGGGTGATCGCCGAAGGGCTGCCACGCAACGGAAGCGCCGGGTGCGGCGGCAGGTCCTGGATGCGGTCGAGCCAGTAGGTGCGCGAGCGCTGTGCGGGCGGCGTTGCGCGCAGCGCCGCGAGCGAGGCCACGTAGTCCGCGAACGACACGCCGCCGCCGGCCGGCTCCGCGTCGTGGTCGCGTTCGCCGGTGTAGCCGTGCCACCAGTCGCTGAAGAACAGGAACATGCTGATGCCGTCCATCACGAGGCCGTCGTGACCGACGTGCAGGCGCATCCGGTCGCCGGTGAGCAGCGTGACCTCGACGGCCAGCATGGGCGCGCGGTCGCACGGCAGGATGCGGTGGGAGCGCAGTTCGCGCAGCGCGTCCAGGCGGGCCCGCTGCCTGGCCTCGGGTTCGCCGCGCAGGTCGAGACGATCGATCCGGGCGTCCACGGCCGGCTCCTCGACCTGCCGGCCGTCGGCGGTGAAGCGGGTGCGGAGCATGCCGTGCCGCGCGACGACCGAGCGCAGCGCCGACTCGAGCCGGTCGACGTCCCAGCACCCGTCGATCTCGTGGTAGACGTGGCTCGCGACGTTGCCGATCTCCACCGAGCCGCCGCGGCCGATCAGGTAGCCGCGCTGCAACAGGGTCAGCGGACAGCCGCCCGCCTCGGCCCGCGCAGCGGCCGTGAGGTAGCCGACGAGCTCGGCCTTGACCGACCTGATCCGGCTGACGAGTTCCTGGTCGACACGCTGCTGCGGGCCCTGCAGCCGCAAGTCCGGGCCGGCGGCGGTGAGCCGAAGACCGCGCGCCTCCACCTCACGCAGCACCTGGAGGTGGTTCACGCCCGCACCACTTCTTCCTGCACCGGCGCCGGGTCCACGTTGTCTGCGTTGGCTGTGCTGTCCACGACGAACGCGGCGAGTTGCCTCACGGTGCGGTCGCCGAGCAGGTCCGCCACGGCCACGTCCGTGCCCGTGCGTTCCAGGATCTGATATTGCAGCGCGATCGCCTGCATGGACTTGATGCCGAGCGCTACCAGGGTGGCGTCTGCCACCTGCTCGTCCTCGGGCAGCTGCAGCGCCTCGCGGACCAGCGCGGACAGCCAGGGCAGCAGGGGCGCTGACGGCTCCCCGGGTTCGGGTCGCGCGCCGAAGAACACCTGCCGTGCCAGGTTCACGCGGGTGCCGTGCGGCACGAGCGTCACGATCCGCGGCCACTGCGCCGGCGGTTCGATGCCGAGCGCGGCGGCGAGCCCGGCCGCGAAGCGTGGCATCACCGGTGCGGCGCACCCGGCGAGCAACTTGGCCGCGGCGAGCTCGAGCGCGATCGCGGTCCGCGTCTCGTCCTTCCAGTCCTCGAGGTCGAGGACGGCGCCTTCGAGCCCGGCGAAGCGCACCGTGTCCGCCACGATGCCGTGCAGCGTCTGCGCGGCGCGATTGAGGGAGAACCCGTCCTGCCCGAGGCAGCCGGTCATCGCGCCGAGCCAGCTGTTCAGCCGCGCAAGGAACGCGGTGTGCTCCGGCGTCCAGATGCCGGCGTCAGGGACGATGCCCCCGTAGTGCTTCTCGACACGGGCGCCGAGGTCGTTCAGCCAGCGCTGCCAGGTGCCGGCGAGAGTCTCCCGCACGACCGTCTCGTACTCGGCGAGGGTGAAGTTGGTGCGGTGGGTCTCCGGGCGGGTCCGTGCCAGGTAGAACCGGATGGCGTCGACGCTGTCCGGGCCGAGGATGTCTTTGCCCCAGATCGCGTGCCTGCGGCTGGTGGAGAACTTGTTGCCGTCGAGCAGGTAGAACTCATTGACGTTGTAGTCGATGTCGGGTGTCCACTCCGGGTTGGCGATTTTGTACAGTGCCGGGCTGAGTATCGAGTGGTAGAACGTGTTGTCGTAGCCGAGGAAATGCACGATCTTCCAGTCACCCTGCGGCGCGTCGGCCCGCCAGTTGGTGCCGAGCTTGCGGCCGAGTGACTCGATGCCGTAGATGAAACCGAACGCCAGCTCGATCCAGACCCAGATGACCTGGCCCGGCACGTCCTGCTGGGCCGGCGGCACGCCCCATGACGACGGGTGGGTGAGCGCGACGTCGACGCGCTCGCGCTGGAATATCCGGTTCGCGAGCTCACGCAGCCGGGCGGGGGCCCGGCCGGCATGGTGGTGCTCGAGCACATCCCCGCGCAACTCGTGCAGCGGCAGCGTGTACCGGACGATCGGGCCCGCCTGCGGTTCTGCGGTGCCGCTGGTTGGGCGCGGCTTGACCAGGTCGACGCAGAAGTTGGGCTCGCCGCACTCCTCGCAGATGTTCCCCCCGGTGGTGCTTCCGCAGGTGGGGCAGCCGCCCGTGACATAGGGCTCGTGGAGGTACTGCCCGGTCTCGCCGTCGAACAGCGCGGTGCCCTCCTGGCGGGTGACGCGTCCCGAGCCGACCAGGCGGGAGAAGAACGCCTGGAGCGCCCCGGGGTAGCGCTCGTCCCGGCTGGTGTGCGTGATCTGGTCGGGCTCGATGTCCATCAGCCGGAGCGTTTCTGTGATCTCGGCGCCGTAGTCCG